>JAHWKV010000240.1 GCA_019347725.1 Actinomycetota bacterium | reverse complement strand
GAGATGGTGTCTAAAAGGCGTCGAGCCCGGATTCGGGGAACAAGCGACTCCGAAGTTCTGTTTGCGTTAATTATGGACGCTATGGACACTATGGCCGCTCCCGCCGAGGCGCTGGTTTCGGTAATTCGCAGGTGCCGGCAGGTCTCCGGCGGCACCTTCAACTTCATCGTTCACGACGGCAGCGCAGTCACGGCCACTGCGGCGGGTGAGTCGCTTTTTGTTCTGGAGGGTTCTAGCCGCGCACCCGACGGTGTCGTGGTGGCATCGGAGCCTTTTGACGACGACCCGGCCTGGCGTAGGGTCCCCGACGCATCACTCGTGCAGGCATCGGATGATCGGGTGGCCATTACCTCGATAAAGGAGGACGAATGAGTTCGCAACCAACGGCTACGTCGGCACGCGGCCTCGTTGACGCACCGGAACCGGACATATCAATTTATATGGGCCCCGACGACCTGATGCGGCAGTTGCGTGAGGATGCTGTAGCCGGTTTAACGGCCGCCAGCAAGAGTATTCCATCTAAGTGGTTCTACGACGAGTATGGTTCGGGTCTGTTCGACCAAATTACCCGCTTACCGGAGTACTACCTCACGCGGGCGGAGAGCGAGATACTCGGCGACCGGGCCGGCGCCATAGCGGAGCTCACCGGCGCTGAGACCCTGATCGAGCTGGGCTCCGGCACGTCCGAGAAGACGCGCTTGCTGCTGGATGCCGCGCGCCGGGCCGGTCACCTGCGCCGGATTGTGCCCTTTGACGTGGACGAGGCGACGCTTACGGTCGCTGCTGAAGAGCTCGGACTCATGTATCCGGAGGTCGAGATCACCGGCATTGTGGGGGACTTTGAGCGCCACCTGGACGCGGTCGCTCTATCCGGGCGAAAGCTGGTCATCCTTCTGGGAAGCACAATAGGCAATCTCAGTCCGCACGAGCGCGCCCGTCTGCTGGAAGACCTGTCTAACAACCTGAATCCGGGCGACTCGTTCTTGCTCGGTGTAGACCTGGTCAAGCCGGTAGGTGACATCGAGGCGGCGTACAACGACTCGGCAGGGATCTCGGCCGAGTTCAACCTGAATATCTTGAGGGTGCTAAATCGACAACTAGATGGTGATTTCAACCTGAACCGGTTCGAACATGTGGCCGTGTTCGATCCGGAGTCCGAGCAGATGAAGATGTGGTTACGCTCCACAACCCGTCAGGAAGTAGCCTTAAGGGCCATCGATCTGCGTACCACCTTCGACGAATCGGAACTACTCCATACCGAAATCAGTGCTAATTTTCGCCGGTTGGGCATAGAACGGGAATTGAGCTTAGCCGGCCTGAAGCCGGCGTACTGGTGGACCGATCGGCAGGATCGGTTCGGGCTAAGTTTGTCGACCAAGCAATAGGCAGTAGTCTAAGTAACGGAGCAGACGGACATTTGACGTCCGATCGGGCTGCACGGTTGAGCGCCCGAACCGACTGTGTCTTGTTGAGTACGACAGTCGCGCCTGGAGCCTGGTGCTCCACCGGCGCCGATAAAACGGCCGGAAAGGCCACAAGGAGGGGAGACCGCCGCAGATGGCACAATCCAACGTTTCAGGGTTCCCGCGGATAGGGCCGCGACGGGAACTGAAGTTCGCCACGGAGGCTTACTGGGCAGGCAAGACCTCGGCTGAGGAGTTAACCAAGGTAGGCGCTGATATCCGCCGCCGGAACTGGGCGCTCATGCGAGACAAGGGCGTCGACCTCATTACTTCGGGTGACTTCTCCTTTTACGACCAGGTCCTGGACACCATCGCCTTGGTCGGAGCCGTTCCCGACCGCTACGGCCACAGCGGTGGCAAGGTGGATCTCGACACCTATTTCGCAATGGCCCGCGGTCGCCAGACTGAGGACCAGGACGTAATAGCGATGGAGATGACCAAGTGGTTCAACACCAACTATCACTACATAGTGCCGGAGCTGGGACCCGACACCCAGTTCGAGCTCAGCAGCGACAAACCGTTCGACGAATACCTCGAAGCCAAGCAGCAGGGCGTGCAGACGGTGCCTACGCTGGTAGGGCCGCTGACCTTTCTTCTGCTGGGTAAGGGGGCGCCGGGAGTTTCGGACGATTTCCGAACGCTGGACTTACTGGACGCAGTTTTGCCGGTCTACGAACAGGTGCTGGCAAAGTTGGGCGACCTCGGGGCCGAGTGGGTGCAGCTAGAGGAACCCGTTCTAGCGCAGGACCGCACGCCCGTGGAGCTGGCTGCTCTAACCCGGGCCTATGAGCGGCTTGCCAAAGTAGCGGGCCGGCCCAAGATCTTGATCAAGACCTACTTCGAGCACGCGGGTGAGGCGCTCGCCCCCCTCGTGGACCTTCCCGTCGAAGGCCTGGGGCTCGATTTCGTCGCCGGTGGTAAGAATCACGCCTTGCTGGCCGACTACGGAAACATGGAGGGCAAGACGCTGTTCGCCGGGGTCGTAGATGGGCACAACGTTTGGATTAACGACCTGGCCAAGTCCCTGAAGCTGTTGGGGCAGCTGTCTGAGGTGGCCTCCGAGGTGGTCGTAAGCACGTCCTGTTCACTGCAGCACGTGCCGGTGGACCTTACTTTGGACCCACAGCTGGACCCGGAGATCGCGGCCTGGTTGGCGTTTGCCGTTCAAAAGATGGACGAGGTCGTCATTTTGGCCAACGGCACGCGCGAGGGCGTGGAGGCCATAGCGAGCGAGATCGAGAGCAATGCCAAGGCGCTCGAGGCCCGACGGACGTCGTCCCGCAGCGTAAATCCGAGCGTGCGCGATCGTATGAAGGCGCTGAACGAATCAGACTTCTCCCGGTCGTCTCAGTACGCCCAACGCAGCCCCATCCAAAAGTCGCAGCTCAACCTTCCTCTGTTTCCCACCACTACGATTGGGTCGTACCCGCAAACCGACGGTATTCGCCGAGCTCGGGCTGCACTGCGCAAGAAGGAGATAAGCAAGGAGCAGTACGTCCAGGCCATGAAGGAAGAGGTCGAGCGGGTCGCGAAGAGCGCGCGCTAAGCTCGGCGTACAAGCCGAAAATCCACAGGGGCCGCTTGCGGCCCCTCCTTTTTTCCACTTCATCAACCAGCGCAGCCGCCGTCGCGACGCCGAAAGCTCTTGCTGCAGCGCGTTCTTTCCCG
>JAHWKV010000023.1 GCA_019347725.1 Actinomycetota bacterium | reverse complement strand
AGACTTGCTTCCAGCTTGCTAGAGACGCCAATTAACCGAGTCGAATTGCTGAGTGAGCTGAGCAGTTCGTCCACCCAATCGATCACATTCTGTAAGGCCACCTCCCGCTGCAGGGCAAGCACCTCCAGGGTCACCTGCGGAGTGACGTTGGGATTGCCATCCCGATCGCCTCCCACCCAAGTGCCGAATCGCAATGGTCTGGCGCCGGACGGCAGCTCGACCCCGAGCCGTCCAAGCTGGATGGAAAAGTCGTCGAGCAGCTCGGGCAGCGCAGCGCGAAAGACCCGATCCAAATAGAACAGAACGTTGCGGGCTTCATCGACAGGACTCGGGCGATCCCTGCGGAGCTCATCGGTCTGCCAAAGTAGATCGATGGTCTCGGCTAGGCGCCGTTGCACCCGCAGCCGGTCATTGTCGGACAGCCTCGTGTCGTTGAGCTGCTCCAGGAGCACGGCAACGTGCTGGCGCTTGATGAGAATGGACTGCCTAACGGATTCTGTCGGATGCGCCGTCCAAACCGGCCGCAACTCGAATCGGTTAACCATCGACGTGATCTCGCTCCGGGGGACGCCGGCCGCGAGTATTCGGTCGACGACGTCTCGCAGGGAGATGCCTGCTCCTGCGAGTGCCGGCCGCTCGTCCGCCCTATGCACCTGCTCTGCAATGTTGGCAAGGTGGAAATAGGCGGAGAAAGCCCTAACCAGCGAAGTTTCGAGCTCAAGATCCAGACCGGCCAAAAGAGCGTGCAGACGCGACGCGGCTTGTCCGGATTCCTTCCGCGCCTGCTTGCTGAGGGAGCGGACCTCCTCAACGAGATCTAGGAGCTGTTGACCCTCGAGGCGATAGAGGGTCTCACCAAGCAGATCTCCCAGAAGCCTGATGTCGGCGCGTAACGCGTCCTGAGCGGTTGTGTTCATCCTGGAGCCGAACTTACCTCTTTCCCCGCAAGTAAGAGGAAGGCTTAGTCGGACTTGCCCGCCGTTGTCGCCTTCCAGTTGTCGCCAGGGGTTGCCGCGGCCACCTCGACACGCTCATCGTGGGAAAGGTGCGGCGGCTCTATGCGCCTCCACTCGTTGGTGGAGCGAATTAGATCCCAGGGACACACCGAGAGCACCCAGGAAAACCTGACGGTGACCTCTCCGGTGGTTGGATTTCTCCTCGTGTAGTGCATCACCTGACCGTTGTGGATCTGGTCATGGGGGTCTTTGGACAGCAGCATCCTTCTCCATTCCATCAGGGGCCGTGGTGCGATCCGGGCTCCGAAAGCCAGCATCGCGTCCCGGTGCGTCACCACCAGGACGCGACCGTTGGGCCAGGCTCTGTGCACCTTATCGAGAAAGTGCTCCACCCGCAGCTCCAGGTCGGCCAGCGACTCCCCTCCCGGCGGTCGCCAGTAGGCGGGGTCGTGCCCGCGGCCCTCCAGCTCCTTTTTAAACGCCTCCCAGCGTTCGTTCTCCGGCACGCGAAAGTCCGCCTCACCCCAAAACCGCTCTCTCAACAGGTTGTCGGGCTCCCAGCAAGCTGCCTGCAACCCGAGGAGCCCGGCCGTCTCGGAGGTGCGAACAAACGGCGAGCAGTAGTAACCGGAGAAGGCGGAGAAGTGGTCCTCAAGCCAAGCGCCGGTTGCCCGGGCCTGCTGCCTTCCCTTCTCGCTCAGCGGCCACGCCCAGTTGGGCAGCTGGCGGAACTGCTCGGTGTAGTGGCTGTGATCGCCTTCCTTGGAGCGTTCATACGCCTCGTTTCCGATGCTCGCGCAATGTCGTACCAGTACGAGGTCTATCGGCATACCGCTCCTTTGTGGAAGGCGACTGTCTTCAGTTAGGCTGCCCGATCGCCTAGACCGATCTTATCGTCGACCGCCAGCTTGCCCGGCCCGAGCAGGGCAATGGCCAGCACCCCGGCCAGCAGCGCCAAATCGAGCTCGGCTCCGGCGCCTTGTTCACCGATTAGCCCGACGTCGACCTTCACCAGCAAATTCGAGCCGATCATCAGCAGCGTGAAAAGCAGTGCCAGTATCCGCGTCAGTATGCCCAAGATCAGCAGGATGCCCCCGACCAGCTCCAGCAGTGTGACCAGCCAGGCCACGATCTCCGGCGCCGGCACATTGAGGGTGGTAAGAAATCCGGCAAAGGCGCTGGGGCCATCTTGGAGCTTTCCCCAGCCGTGGGCGGTAAAAATGATTCCGATAATCACACGTAAGACCGTCGGGGCAAAACCGGCCAGCGAACCCAACGGTCGGAGAGCCAATACCTTCATCTGTCTGCTCCTCCCGGTCGACTGGTTCAGATCTTACAAGGGGGACGGACCAAACCACGAACCGATGTAGCCTGGATACATGCCTGAAATCGGGCTCTTCCCCCTCAGCCTCGTACTCATGCCGGCCGAGCGCGCGCCGTTGCACATCTTCGAAACCCGTTACAAAGAGCTAATCAACTCCTGCCTGGCCGATGATGCGCCCTTCGGCATGGTTCTGGTCGACGCCGATCAAGCTCGTGAAATCGGCACCCGCGCCCATGTCGTCGAGGTCCTGCAGCGCTTCGAGGACGGCCGGTTGAACGTGATCGTCGAAGGCGGTGAGCGGTTCCGGATCCTTGAGACCCACGCAGTGCACTCTTACTTCACCGCGGAAATTGCCGAGTACGCCGATGAGGCTGCCCCTCCCGGATCCGATACGTTCGACGCCTTCCTGGGCGAGTACCTGGGGGTCTTCGATCAGTTGGGGATGGACGCTCCACAAATCGAGCTTGATTCGAAGCTGAGCTTTCGGGTCGCCGCACAGCTTGCCCTGGGGCTGGATGACAAGCAAGAGCTGCTGCAGATGCGCTCCGAGACCGAACGCCTCGACAAGCTCAGCCAGCTGCTCCCGAGGGCGGTATTCGACGCCCGCAAACACCAGGTGCGCCGAAGGGCACCCACCAACGGTCACGCGCGGCGTCTTTTGGACCGCTAAGGTCTACGCTCTGTGGTGCCGGAGGTCAGCCGGCGCAGACCCGTGCGCGTAACCCACAGCATGCCCTCCAGCACGATCTGCTTGGACATCTTGGACTTTCCCTGGGAGCGCTCCCTGAACACGATGGGGATCTCGGTGATTTCGAATCCCTCCCTACGCGCCCGAAAGACCATCTCGACCTGAAACGCGTACCCTTCGGAAGAGATTGTTTCCAGCTCCAGGGCTTCGAGCACCTTGCGGCGGTAGCACCTGAAGCCGCTGGTGGAGTCCACTACTCCGATCCCCAGCAGCAGGAAGGCGTAGGCGTTGGCGCTCATGGACAGCAGGTGCCGCCCTCTCGACCATCCCGATACCGCTCCGCCCTTAACGTAGCGGGACCCTATGGCGACATCCGCAGTCTCGGTGGCGGCGACCAGACGGGGCAGGTCGGCCGGGTCGTGCGACAGGTCGGCGTCCATCTCGATAAACCGGGTAAAGCCCTGCTGCAGACCCTCCTTGAACCCGGCGACGTACGCCCGGCCCAGGCCCTCCTTGCTGCTTCGGCTTAGCAGCTGCACCCGGTCGTCGCGCTCGGCGATCTTGGTGATTATCTCCCCCGTTCCGTCCGGCGAGGAGTCATCGACTACCAGGAAATGGGCGGACGGCAGCGCCTCCCGGGCCAGCTTCAGCAGCTCGTTGATGCCGTCGGCCTCGTTGTAGGTGGGTACCACCACCAAGGTTTTGTCCATCAGCTTTCCTGCAGTGAAGCTTCGGGCGCCGGCGCATCCTCGGGCTCGGAGCGCTTGCGGGTGAGCGATACCCCTATCGCTAGGACTACACCTACACCGGCGAGAACAACCACCCAGTCTCCAAAGCGCGCGTAGGGCGTGACGCCATCTGCGAAACGCACCTCCGGCTCCAGCAACGCAGGTTCGAACAGGCGGGTCTTGGTAAGTACGTCGCCGGTAGGGTCGATGACGGCCGAGCGGCCGCTCACCGCAGCGTGGGCCAGCCACATCCTGTGCTCGGCCGCTCGCATCTGACTAAAGGCGAGGTGCTGCTCCGCGGCAGCGGTGCGCTCGTAGGAGGAGAAGTTCGCCGACACCACCAGAAGGCGTGCGCCGTTGTTGACGAACCCTCGTACCAGGTCCGGGTAGGTCGACTCGTAGCAGATTATGGAGGCGAAAGTGCCTTCGTCGATGCTGAAAACGGTCGGGGTGTCCCCGGCCATGAGGTCGATAGGTACCCGGTCCAGCTCGGAGAAGATCGGCTGTAAGGCGCTGCGCAGCGGAACGAACTCTCCGAACGGCACCAGGCGTTGCTTGTCGTACTGCCCCGCCACCTCGCCGTGGGACTCGAGAAACAGGGTGCTGTTGTGCGGACCCGCCTCCCCACCCCGTGTCGTGGCACCTACCGCGAACGGCGCCGCCGTCTCCCGTACCGTTTGCTGAAGCACCGAGGCGTAAGGCTCGTAAGCGCGCGGATCGCGGTCGAAGGACCCTTCGGGCCAGATGACCAGGGATGGATCCCCCCGGATCTCGCCGGTAAGCGACACGTGGTTGGCCACCACCTCATCGTCGTCGGCCAGCGGGTCGGTGTTAGCCTCAGGGACATTGCCCTGGACCAGGGCCAGGCGGGCCTCGGTACCCTCGGCAGAACCTGCGGGCAACAAGACCGGCAACGCCCCTATAACCGCTACGGCCGCTATCAGGGCGGCAGCGAATCGGGGCTTCGAACGCGCGCGCAGCAAAGCTTCGGCAAGGATGCAGTTCACAAGCAGCAGGATCAAGCTAAGCCCCCACACCCCGGTATAGGGGGCCAGGCGCAAAGCCGGCAGGTAATCGTGCAGGGTGTAGCCGAGGCCGCCCCAGGCAAATCCGCCCCAAGGTAGGTAGGAACGGGCGTACTCCCCCAGCAGAAAGGCCGGGGCAAAGGCCAGGATCTTCCAGGACCCACCCGCCCGGTCTCGCAGCATCCTGCCGAGCTGCAGAGCGGTTACTACCCAGAGGGTCTGCACCACGACCAACCCGATAAAAGCCGGCTTGCCGAAGAGGCTTATCCAGTACAGCAGGCTGCCGAAGAAAACGAGGGCGAAAGCCGCAGTGCCAACGGCAAGAGCTTTAGTAGAGGCGAACTTGAAATGTAAGGCTAGGGGCACCAGGGCGATAGTCGCCAGCGGTCCCAGGTCGGCCGGCGGAAACGATAAAGCCAGGACCCCGCCGGAAACCCCACCGGCCAGCAGCCCCGCGGGGGTGGACCCGAGTTTGTGGATGGGGATCAGGGTGCTTTAGACGCAGTCTCGACAAAGCTCACGAGATTTATCCGCCTTCTGGCTCTCGTGTTTGACCAAACGGCAGGAGCTGCATACGAACTCGTTGGGCTGCTTAGGGGCCGCCCGGATGGACAGAGACTCAAGACGCTCCTCCCGGGTGAGCTCCAAAGGCGCGTCGTCTTCCTCCTCGTCGGTCTCGGGAGTGTTTTTGGCCTTCGACAAGAACTCCTCAAAGCTAGCTTCGTCGGTGTTGCCGCCGCCGGAACTGCTGCTCTTGTCTTCGTTATCGTCGTCGCTAGGTTCTTTGATTTCGTTTACGCTCATCTACCGCCTCACTCTAGACAATCGAGAGGGATTATGGGCCATCCGCGGAATTCTGCAAGTGGTATTGAAAAAGCAGTCAAAGAAGGTTCTGCGCCAACCCCTGCGGCGGCGCGGCAACAGGGCCGATGAGTCAGAGGGTACCGCAATCTTCTGAATCTCCCGCGTCTACCAAGGAGCGGATTGTAGAGGCGGCCTTTCAGACGCTCAAGGAAGAAGGTTTTGCCGGCACCAGCGCGCGGGCTATTGCGCGGCGCGGTGGATTCAACCAGGCGCTGATCTTCTACCATTTCGGCACTTTGAATGAACTGGTCCTGGCCACCCTGGACAAAACCTCCGCCGATCGTATGGGGCGGTACCGGGACTCCATTGGCCGGGCGATAACCGTCGACGAGAAGATTCAGACCGCAACCCGTCTGTACCGGGAAGATTTGGAGTCGGGCCACATCACCGTGATCTCTGAGCTGATCGCCGGCAGTCTGGCCAGGCCCGACCTGGGGCCCGAGGTCGTCGCACGGATGCAGCCGTGGATCGAGTTCGCCGAGGGGGTGATCACCGAGGTGCTGGCCGGTTCTTCGTTCGAGGGCGCCATCAACCCACGAACCCTGGCGTTCGCGGTGGTCGCCTTGTACCTGGGCGTGGACTTGCTCTCCCACCTGGACAACGACAACTCTCGAGCGGAGAGCCTGTTTCAGATGGCCGGGACCATCGGAGGGTACCTTGAGCCGATGTTTGGGGGGGACTAAGCCGTGGAGCTGCGCGACTCGGGCGGCAAGGCCCTGAGTGAGGTCACCATGCGCCTCAACGAGAAGGAGCTAACCGAATTGCTGGTGGCCGCCTCCGAGCTCGAGGACGGCTCAACGGACCACGCGCTGCTGCGTTCCCCCGACGGCGTAGCCCTGGCGGTGTATCGCACGGATGAGGCGCCCAGCGCTCTGCAGAGCGGTACCGACTGGTGGGTTGGGCCCTTGGTCCTTCTTGCGGTCATACTGCTCGTCGTCGGCGCTTACACCGTCGCCAGAGGACTCGTGGTCCTGGTGTTTTAAATCTTCAGCCGGCAAGCCTGCGGGACGACCTCAAATATGGCAGGCGTGTAGCCCACCATCTTGCCGTCCGCCTCCACCGGCAGGGGTCGATCGGAGGCTATCTCGGCTCGCGCTCCTAAAAACTCCTTGATTTTGGGCGATGGCAGATGCTCGGTCTTGACCGCTTTGCCCATGGACTCGATGAAGTCCCGCTTGTCGCCCTTTTGTACCAGGACGTCGAATTTGCCGTCGCCCGGGTGGGCCTTCACCGCAAGCCGAACGCCTTCCCGGAAGAACTGCCCGTTGGCCACCACCACGTTGGCGATGGGGCCGCCGTACGTGCGCCGATCCACCTTTACGGCGCCGGTGGTGGCACCGAAGCCGAACAGCGCCGCCCAAAACGCAAGCAGGTGTCCGGTACGGCCGAGCGCGGCCAGCAGGCCCCTGCGGCGCCGGGCGACCTCTCCCCACAGGCCTGCCTGGGCCATGTTGATGAAGTAGCTGTATCCGGGAACGCTGCCCGGCGCCCAGGTGATCCGCCCTACGTCGATCCCGAAATAAGGCTCCGAAGCAAGTCGCCGCGCGGCGTCCTGCGGCGTGGAGGACAGCCCGAAGGTCCTTAGAAAGTCCGACCCCTCGGCGGTGGGAAGCACGGCTAGCACCAGGTCGGCGTTTAGGGGGCCCGACTCACCCATTATCCCGTTGATCACCTGGTGCAGGGTCCAGTCGTCCCCCACGCAGACCAGGTAGCCACAGCCGCTGGTCACGGCCTCCCGGGCGGCTTCGATAACCTCGCTCTCCGCTGACGCCACGATGGTCTCGTACTCGATGCCCGAGGTTTGCAGGCACGACTCGAGCTCTGAGGTGTCCATGGGCATTTTTCCGGTCAGAGTCGGGCCCATGATCACGACTGCCTTGCCGTACGGGGAGCTCACGATCTTAAGAGACCTACTAACCCGGCTACCAAGACACCGAGCCGTAGGCGACCACGCCGCGATTAAGCCCCTGTCCGGCCGCGGCCAGCCCCTCACGCAGCGGCGGATCGGCGGCGGCCTGCTCTACCTGGCGCAACAAATCAATCGTCTGTTTGCAGGAGCGGATGAAGTCGCCGGCACTGAAATCCTCGTCGACGATCTCTTCCAACGGGTCGCCCTCACACCAGGCGAATGCCACCGGCGCGAACCCGGTTTCCGTCCCCCGCGTGAGTTCCAAACCGGCTTTGTGCTCCGTGCGTTGGATTCGCTCTTGCAAACGTACGACCTTGCCGTAAGCCTTCTTGGAAGAGGCCGTGGGGAGCGTACCCGTTATCTCCACCGGTCCCCTGCTCTCGTAGACGAACACGCTCATCATCGCCGCCAGCTCGGCCGGGTCCATTTCCCGCAGCCACCCACGGGATAGCGTCTCGGCAATCAACAGATCGTTCTCGTTGTAAATCTCCGTCAGAGTGTGGCCCTTGTCCGTCAGCGTAAAGTCCTCCAGGTAGTTGAACTCCTCGAGAACCTTGAGAATCTTTTCAAACCGGCGAGACAGCGTCTGAGTCTTGGATTTGACCTGCTTGCGCAGCGATTCATTCTCCTTGCGCAGCTTGGATGCCTTCCGGGCCCACTGAGTGTGCTGTTTGCGCTCCGGGCACCGGTGGCAAGGGTGGTTGGTCATCGCGGCGCGTGCCTCGGCCAGCTCCCGGTCCTCCCCGACCGGGGGCGCCGGCGGTTGCAGCTCCACGTCGTCCTCGGCGAGCTTACGCTCGAAACCGCGGAGCCCCGCCGCCAAACGCCGGCGCAGCGCATGGTCGAGCCTGCGGCCCTGCCGGTTGCGCAGGGACTTCATGGTGGTTTTGTCGATGTCCATAGTCCCGAGCAGGTGCGGTACGCCCTTGAGCTCGTTGACCCCAAGGTGCACCAGACGGGTCGACTCGGTAAGCGCGACCGCCCGGGCTTCCCCTCGGTGACGGTGGTCGGCGCCGACGTGCTCGCACCCGCGGACGTGCCGACCGTCGACGCCGGTGCAGCTGTGTCGCTACCCGCCCCCGACCCGCCGGCCGGCCCGTCGCCGGCCCCGGCCTTCTTCCGGCCGA
>JAHWKV010000239.1 GCA_019347725.1 Actinomycetota bacterium | reverse complement strand
GTACCCAAGCTGGCTCCACTGGCCGGAGATCGGCTGGCGGGCACCATGTATCTGTTCTCGGGGGGCGGCGACGGCCAGGGAGCGGTGGTATCCGCTGAGCCGGGTATGGAGGCTTACACGCCGGTGTGGAAGATCAACCGGGTCACCTGGCAGGGTGAGCCGCGCCTGCTGACTTCCGTATCGGATGTAACCGAAGCGCAGGCGGCCGGAGATATAGACATCGAGGAAACCGACATCATCATGAACGCTCCGGTTGTTAAGTGGTCCGACGGAGAGCTGGCGGTCGACCCCGACCTCAAGAGCTATTTCCCGGGGCAGTTGATTTCACCCCCGGACACCGACGCCATGACGGTGACATTCAAGCTCAACGAGTGTTTTCCCGATACTCGCTACATCGTGACCGACCACTCCATCCAGGGGCCGGCGGACATGACGCAGACCATTTTCACGCCGGGCTTGCAGGGCGGTGCGACCGATGCCGGCGCTACGGGCCGGACGAACGTATTCAACAACGGACTTGAAGGGCCCGGTCCGCTGGGATTCCAGCCCTCAGCCTTTGACTTCGCCGTCGGACATGCGTCGTGGAGCCCTCTTTGGGATCACTGGATGTATTCATGGAAGAACGAGAGCGAGGCCCGTCTGCTGCGGAGCCAGGCTGAGATTCACGAAGCCCGCGACGCCGGCGAGCTGGACGAGTTCCCGGGTAGCCCGAATACCGATGGTGTGGTGTTTACGGTTAACTGCCCGTCGCCGGTCAAGGCTCCTAACGTATATCGGGGCTAGGAACAACGAACTTGTGGATGTCCGGTAGTCGGTCGGCGTCGGGAAGCGCTCACTCGTCTGGGCGACCCGCCTTGCTTGACGCCGACCGATTCCGCGCACCTAATCCCCATTACCAGCCGTTACAACGTTGACTTGAAACTGCTGTCGCACTAGCTGGCTTGCTTCAGGTAATACGTCATGAACGTTTGAGTGGGAGTCGGAACGTTGTGAGCCTCGCGCAGGTGCCTCGCAAGCTGCCGCACCAGTTCCTCCTGCGTCTCTGCTGTGAATCTAGCGTTGCAGGTGTCCGCGCCCACGTCTGCGCAACGTACTTCCATGACTTTCCCCTCCTGCTCTGGTTCCGTTGTTCTTGGTACGGAACGCGACCCATTGATCCCAGCGAAACCCGGTGGGAACGGCATGAATTCCCGGCAGTGCCTGCGGAATATCGCTCGGACTTGGCGGGTTGCCTGACCACCTGTTTAGTTGGTGAATAAAGGAGGAGGGCCTCAAGGCCTGCTGCCCTATATGACGCACGTATCCAATGTTGAAGCAACGATTTTGGCGAGGTTGTCCTCGAGTCCGAGTTACCGGTTCTGGTCGACTTCTGGGCGACGTGGTGCGGACCATGCCGCCGCATGGCCCCGGAGATTGACGCGGTAGCAGCCGAGATGGAAGGCCGGGTGAAGGTGGCCAAGCTGAACACCGACCTCGACCCAGAAATTGCCGAGCGGTTCGAGGTTCGGTCGATTCCTACTCTGATCCTGTTTGAGCGGGGCTCCGAGAAGAGCCGATTGGTTGGAGCCTATCCCCGGCCCGAGATTATCTCGGAGCTGGTTTCCACGCTTCCCCAACTGACGCAAGTGTCGGGCACGTAATGAACATAACCCCTATGAGTAATGAATGAGCAACTCATGAGCGCCGAGCGACAGGACACCAAATCTGCGGCTATGGATCGTTACGTCACCCCTGAGCTTCCTGTGCTGTATCGCGTGGCCCTGTCGCTTACCCGTAATCATGCCGACGCCGAAGATTTGGTGCAGGACACACTGCTCAGGGCATATCGCAGCATCGAAAGGTTTAACGGTGAGTATCCCAGAGCGTGGCTGTTGACGATAATGCGCAACGCAACATCAACCTCAACCGCCGTCGCCGACCCTCGCCATGACCGACCCGGAGGCGGAAATGCGCAAGCTGGCCTCCACTGCGGACGGATCGGACAATCCGGAACAAATAGTGGTCGACAACCGTTTTGATGGAACGGTAGCCGACGCCTTCAAGGCCCTGCCGAAGCGGTTTGGCCAGGTAGTCGAGTTGGTGGACATTGACGGTCTTAGCTATCAAGAAGCGGCAGCAGTGCTGTCGACCCCGGTGGGCACGGTCATGAGCCGGCTGCACCGGGGACGGTCAAGGATGAAAGCGCAGCTAACCAGTGAGGGATATTTCCGGGGAGGAAGGCGATGAGGCCTCTGAGAAAACGAATGAAGGCAACGCCGGCTGATATGGCCAGGTGCATGGAGGCCATACGCAATCTCGACGCCTATCTGGACGAAGAGCTGAAAGACGAGGCGAAGGCAACGCGGATTGCCGAGCATTTGGAGGTCTGCGAGGACTGTGGGCTGGAGGCTCGCACCGTGTCCAGTTTGAAGGTCAGCTTGCGCCGTATGGCGCCGGAGGTGGATCCCGGAACCCTCGACCGCCTGCGAAGTTTTGCACAGAGCCTGGAGAACGAAGAGGCCTGATTTGGGTATTTGACCAAAACCCGTAAATGCGGCCCTAGTCAGCGGTTGCGTCGGCAGCCCGTTTATGGGCGTATGGTACGTCCGGAGGAGCAATGGATTGGACGGTTTACTGGTTCATGCTGCGGGTTTGCTTGGTGGTGGCCGGTGTGGCGATGTTCAGCGGGATCAGCGGTGCGGCTTTACTGACACCGGTGTTTCTGATCGGCTTTCCTTCGATGGGCGTGCCGCGTCTTACGACCGTTGCGGCGATCGGAACCTCCTTGCTCTTAGAAACGTCGGGCTTTGGTGCGGGTGTGTATCGGTACTTAAAGATACGCCTGGTCGAACGACCACCGCGCGGTTGATCGTGCCCGTCGCGCTGCCGTTGGGCGCGCTCGGAGCTGTTGTTGCCAGGCACGCACCTTCCCAGGGCCTACGGTTGGGCTACGGTGTCGCGATGTTCGGTCTGGCCTGGGTTTTGTTTCGCGAGACCTCCCATCAGACGACTGCGCGGCTGCCCACCGGTCGAAAGGGCGAAGATCGGACGATTTAAAGTGCTGACGGGCAAGTTTTTCGGTACCAGGCAACTGGACTTGGCCTGCAGCGAGTTCTATCAGGCGGAGGAGCGTTCGTCGCCGGTCTGATCTCCACGGGGG
>JAHWKV010000238.1 GCA_019347725.1 Actinomycetota bacterium | reverse complement strand
ACGATTGGGCCGGCCAGCCTCGATCCGCGTCCCGATACCGAAACGCTGGTCGAGCGCGCCCTCGCCTTTGCCCGCACGCATTCCTTTCAGACATCGACAGCCGGGCCAGCCATCCTCGATCTCGGCACCGGGTCGGGCGTCATCCTGGTGACACTGCTGGCCGAACTGCCCGAGGCCCGCGGCACCGGCACCGACCTCTCGCCTGCGGCCCTCGATGAGGCGCGCGCCAACGCCGCCCGCCACGGCGTCGACGACCCGAGTGTCGAACACGCTGGGGACGATGTAGTCCGCCGACAGCTCGGTTTCGGAGATCACCGCCGCTATGGCGTCGGCCGCGACGAGCTTCATGTCCTCGTTGATGCTGGAAGCCCGGCACCCCAGCGCCCCTTTGAACATTCCCGGG
This sequence comes from Actinomycetota bacterium, assembly GCA_019347725.1. Lineage (GTDB taxonomy): Bacteria > Actinomycetota > CADDZG01 > JAHWKV01 > JAHWKV01 > JAHWKV01. The sequence goes on along the minus strand of JAHWKV010000238.1, from coordinate 2,737 downwards.
AAGCACAAGACGTTGTTGATCTGGTTGGGGTAGTCGCTGCGCCCCGTCGCCATCACCGCCACGTTGTCCCGCACCACCTCCGGCATGATCTCGGGAACGGGGTTGGATAGCGCGAACACGATGGCGCCGTCGGCCATGAGCGCTACCTGGTCGGCGTCTACGATCCCGGGGCCGGCCACGCCGATGAAGACGTCGGCTCCTCGCATAGCATCCTCCAGCCCGCCGGTAATCCCGGCGTGGTTGCTGTTTTGAGCCAGCCAGTGTTTGTGGGGCGGCAGGTCGTTCAAGCCCCGATGTATGATCCCTTCACGGTCTATCCCCACCAAGTCTCCGATGCCCGCGCTCAGCAGGATCTTGCTGCAAGCGATCCCTGCGGCGCCGAGACCTAGCACCGCCACCCGTATATCGGAAAGTTCCTTCCCGACGACCTTGAGGGCGTTTTCCAGGGCTGCCAGCAGGACCACCGCAGTGCCGTGCTGGTCGTCGTGGAAGACCGGGATGTCGAGGGAATCCTTTAGTCGCTGTTCGACGTCGAAACAGCGCGGCGCCGAGATGTCTTCGAGGTTGATGCCGCCGAAGCTGGGGGCTATCGCCTGGACGCAACGGACGATCTCGTCGGGGTCGGTCGTCGACAGACAGATCGGAAATGCGTTGATGCCGGCGAACTCCTTGAACAGTGCCGCCTTGCCTTCCATGACCGGCAAAGCCGCCTCGGGCCCGATGTTTCCGAGCCCCAGGACGGCCGTTCCGTCGCTGACGACCGCTACCGTGTTGGCGCGGATCGTTAGGTTGAACGACGCCTCGGGGTCCGCGGCGATCGCCTCGCTCACCCGGGCGACGCCGGGCGTGTAAACCATCGACAGATCGTCGCGGGTGCGGATGGGCGATTTGGAGACGACCTCTATCTTGCCTCCGAGGTGCAGCAGGAAGGTCCGGTCGGATACGTTGGCAACCTCCACGCCGGGCAGACGCGCCACCGCGGCTCTAATCTTTTCCACGTGGTCTGAGTCGCGGGCACTGAAGGTTACGTCCCGCACGCTGCGAGCCCTATCAGCCCTCACGATGTCTATGGCGCCGAGCATCCCGCCGGCGTCCCCCACGGCGGTCAAAACCTCCGCGAGAGCGCCCGGGCGGTCGGCGATCTCGACGCGCATTGTTGTCGTATAGCTAGCGCTGGGTGTCAGTGCAGTCACGTTAGACGCATCCTTTCGCGGGTTCCGAGCGTAATCAGGCGTGCGGAGGCTGAACCTTGAACCACGGTAGGCATATTGTTAGGTTGAGGTGATCAGCGCTGAAGCGCTGCTTCACGAATCCATCATGCCATTCTCAACTGGGCTATGGAATCCATTCTCCAATAGGTAGGCCGGGTGCCGGAGGCCGTAAAGAGTTTTGTTTCAACATGTCGGTTCTAAGGGTAAGGCGTTGGGGTAGAGGTTCAGTTTTGGCCTGCCGACAGTGTTGCCGGCCAAAAGTTACCCAACGAAAGGAGTACTTTCAATGGCATGGAAGAGGAAGCTGCTGGCCTTGATGGTGGCTAGTTTTGCAATTTTCGGCGTTGCATGTGACGACGCCGAGGAAGACGGCGGCCTCGACAACGGCGGGGGCAACGGTACCGAGACCGACAACGGTTTGGGTGACGAACTCGGCGACGTCGGAGAAGAGACCGGCGAGGTGGGCGAAGAAGTCGGCGACGAGACCGGCGACGCGGCCGAAGAAGTCGGCGACGAGGCCCAGGACGTCACCGACGACAGTAGTCCTTAGTAGGGGTCTTTTTGGGTAGAGCCGCTTTCCGGCTCACCCTGTAGGCCAAGGAGCCCGGCAGCTCGGCTTCCTGCGCACAGCGCTTTGGCGCTTGCGGGATCCGGCTTGCCGGGCTTTTTCGCGTGATGAGCCTGCTCGTTCCCTGTCTGGGTTTCGCTCAATCTACTCAATCTACGCGGTACGCTGCCGAGGTCGGAGCGCGGCGGAGTGTGGCGCCTGCGCAAACAACGAGTGCGGAGCGGAGCATTCAGAGGGAGGCGGGCAGTGGAGTTTGCGAAAGTCGTGCGCTCCAGGCGCATGGTCCGCCATTACACGGGCGAGCCGGTGGCCGAAGAGGGGCTGGCGAGAATCATGGACACCGCCCGCCGGGGGCCCAGCGCCGGGTTCAGCCAGGGCCTGGCCTTCGTGGTGGTCACCGAAGCGGACCTGCGGTCGAAGATCGCCCATATCGCCGAAGAACCCGAGTATGTGCGCCGGAGGTTTGAGCCCTGGCTGTCCAGCGCTCCGGTCCATGTGGTTTGCTGCGTCAGCGAGGCGGCTTACCGCCGGCGCTACGAGGAGCCCGACAAACGTAAGCCATCCGGCAAGCCCCGTGCCTGGCCGGTGCCCTACTGGTACGTGGACGGCGGATGCGCCCTAATGTTGCTGCTACTGGCGGCCGTGGACGAGGGGCTGGCAGCAGGGTTTTTGGATCTGGACCCGCAGGGCTATGTACAGCTACGCCGTCTGCTGGACATACCGGAGGAAGTCGTTCCGATCGGTCTGGTTACGCTCGGCTACCCGGCCCCGGACCGCCGCTCGGGTTCTGTTGCACGGGGCCTGCGGCCCTTGGGCGAGGTGGTTCACCGCAACCATTGGGGCGGCGCATAAACTTCAGCTCCGTGCGACCAGGTTGAGGATCGACACCTCCGGGGGGCACAGGAAACGAAAGGGCGCGAACTTGCCTGTCCCGAGTCCGGGGCTCACAAACAGCCAC
>JAHWKV010000237.1 GCA_019347725.1 Actinomycetota bacterium | reverse complement strand
GGTGGGGTTCTTTCACGGTCGTGGCCGCCAGATTCGCTCCCATCGCACGGACCTTTGCTCCTTTCGTCGCTGGGATCGGTTCGATGAACTACAAGCGCTTCATTACCTATAATATCTGTGGCGCCATTGCCTGGGTCTTCACTTTTATTCTTGCCGGCTACTTCTTTGGTAACCTTCCCGTTGTGAAGAGGAACTTTCACATCGTGATCTTCGGCGTGATCTACCTGTTGATATTGCTGGCCGCCCAGCTTTCCTTGGGGTACGCCACCAACGTCGGCGTCCGACACGCAGCGATTCCGACCACCCTCGGGGCTTATCCGTCCGCCGGTGAGGTCGCAACCGAAGCCATCCAGGCCACACCATTTTTCTCCGCCTCGTCGTGCACCCCCAGCTTGAACAACGCGGGAGCGGTGAACCAGCCGGTGACGCTGACGATGGACTGCAGCTTTCCCAACCCCGCCGGCGGGGCGGCCAACGGATTGAAGAACGTCTTCTACGGCGGAGGGGATGACCTCCCTACCACGGTCGAGCTGTCGGCCACCGCCCAGTCGAGGAAGGAATGACCATGCACAGGTTTCGCCGTAACGAGCAGGGCGCCGCGGCCGTGGAGTTCAGCATGATCCTACCCCTCCTGCTGGTGTTCGTCGCCATGGTGGGGCCGCTGGCCAAGTTCGGCTACGACTACATGGTCGTGCAGCGGGCCGCGTCCCACGGCGTGCGGTTTGCCAGCCGGGCCGACGTCAATGCCCGCTTAGCGGACGGGACTTTGGTGCGCCGGCCCTCGGCGTCCGAGGTAGCGGCGTTCGTCAGCGACTCGTCCGGCGGAAAGATCAACCCGGCGTCGGTAACGGTTGAGCCCAACCCGAGACAGGCGCTGCCGGGAGAAATGATCACCGTCGGAGTCGACTACACGGTTTCATACGGACCACTAGCAAGTATTGCCAATTCAGTTAAGAGCCTATTTTTCGGCGGGGGGGAGTTCCTACCGTCGAGCGACATAACAGTCTCCGCTTGGGGACGGGAAGAGTAAGGAGTATCAGATGAACAGGCGGTCAGGAACTGTCGCTGCGGGTGGCGTCATCGTCGCACTGCTTGGAATGCTTTTGGTATTTGTTTACGCGGGTCAGGTGCGCAGCGGAGCAGGAGTCTCCACGGGCGCCGGATCTGCTTTCGTTGCCACGACCGACATCCCGGTAGGTTCACGATTTGAGGATGTGGCTGCATCGCTGAAGAAGAAAGACATGCCCGACGACGTGCTGCCGTCAACGGCGATCACCGCCGAGGACCAGCTCAATGGTAGAAGCTCCGTTCAAAACATCGCCAAGGGCGAGATCATCACCTCCACGCAGTTCAACACGTCGAGCACCGGTGGACTGGATATCCCGGCCGGCACCAACGCGGTCACCATCAACCTGGGCGTTCCCCAAGGTGTGGCCCGCTACATCCAGCCGGGAGCCGAAACCAACGTCTACGTGACCTACAAGGACCGGCCGGATGTCGGCAACGGCGCCGAGTCCACCGTCACGCAGCTGGTGCTGAGCAACGTCAAGGTGCTGGCCAACCGTCCGGCCGCTCTAAACGTCAACCAGGAGCAGGCGGAGGAAGCCGGGCAGACCGCCGAGATCCTGCTGACCGTGGCGGTCACGCCGGATGAGGCCGAGAAGCTCATTTTCGCCAAGGAAAACGGTTTCGTGTGGCTCGGACTCGTTAACCCCGGCGACGCACCGGTTGCTTCCGGCGGGCGGACCTTTTCCTCGGCCCTGATATGAAAAACCGTCACAACGACGCCGGCCTCCGCGGCCAGAGCCACCCGGGGTTTCGCGTGGGTAGCTTTCGCCTAGGCGGCAAGCGCAAGGACCGGGGGCAGTCGCCCCCGGTCCCGGCGCCCAACAGCAACGGTGTCCAAACGTCGGGAAAAGCTGTTGAGCGGGGCGCTGAGAGGGACTTCGGCCGGATGGCCAACCCCTTAGCCGCCGGCGCCTACCGCTCACGGCCCGCACCGATCCAGCCTCGCCAGTCGAACACACCGGTGCGGCGGTCCGGTGACAACGGCTACCACCATGAACCGGCTCGCCAGTCCGCAAACCGGCCGGCTGTCCAACAGCCCGCCGTTTACGGATCCGGGGTGGCTGCTATGAACTACGCCTACGGTGGCGCGGGAGCTGCCTCGCCGCGGGTCGACGAGGCCGAGAGCCACAGGTTCAACGAGGAGATGCTGGCCCCGCAGCCCGCGGAGTCGTTTACCGACTACCGCACCCTGCGCCGGACCGTAGACCAGGCGACCCATCCGTCCTATGTACCGGCCGAAGCGACGCAAGAGCAGCAGACGCGGACCAAAGCCGCCCCGTGGAGCACTATGGCTGCGGAAGCCGACTACGAAGAGGACGACGAGCAACAGGGTCCCAAGATACTGGTAGTCGACCGCGCCGGCGACTTTGCGCAAGAGCTGGCCGAGGCGACCGTGGACCTGGAGCCCGCGCCTGAGATTCTCCGGCTCAGCCGGTCTACTCAGCTGATCGAGGTAGTCGATCAGGAGGAACCGGACATTTTGGTGCTTGCACCGGAGGAGATGACCGGGGCCGGCCTGAAGCGGGCTAGCTCGGTGCACCGGGCCCACCCCGGAGTCGTGATCGTGCTGTCGCACAGCGACAAGGACCTGTCACGGAGCCAGATAGCGGCGGCCGGTGCCGAGGACCTAATTCCGGCCCGCGCGAGCCAAGATCAGCTGCGCAACCGCATCACGGCTGCGGTCGAGACCATAAAGCGAAGCCACGTCAAGCCGCCGCCCGTCGAAGAAACGCCGCAGCCGCAACCGCAGGTGTACAAGGAGCCTGCACCGGTGCAGACGCCCAGTTTCATGCAGAGCCCTCGCCGGGTGGCGACGGCCAACACGAAATCGGCTCGGGTGTTCACCGTAGCTTCGGCGTCGGGAGGGTGCGGGAAGACGTTCTACGCCACCAACCTGGCCTGGTTCCTCCACAAGTGGCTGGGCAAGCGGGTCTGCATCGTCGACCTCGACCTGCAGTTCGGCGAGGTCTCCACGGCCCTCCGGCTGCGTCCGAAGTACACGATCTTCGACGCCCTCCAGCGGGAGGACAGCGACGAGTCCGACCTCCAGGCCCACATCGAGGAGTACTCCGTCGTCCACGACACCGGTGT
>JAHWKV010000236.1 GCA_019347725.1 Actinomycetota bacterium | reverse complement strand
GCACGACGATCTCCCCCCGGCGGATCTCGACAACCCGGCCGGTCCGGCCCGCCGCAAAGGCCAGCTCCTCCCCCACCACCGGGGCCAGGGCGGCGTCGGCGGTCGGCACCGGCGCTTCCGGCGTGCCCGCCTTGCGGCGTTCGGTCTTCGGCGGTGACATCCGCCCGAGCCGGGCGGCCAGATCGTCGAGCCGGGGCAGATCGGCCTCGCCAAACCCGTGCACCAGAGCCCGGCCTCCAACGCTGGATGCGCCACCGGGCAGCCACCAACCGTCGGGGTGACGGTGACTGTACACCACCCCGGAGGGGTCCTTGATCAGCCCGGCGCTGACTCCCTTGAGCACCAGCGTAGTTCCCAGTACCGAGACAAAATGTCCGGGCTCGCCGGCGCCGGCGGCCAGCTGTGCGGCGCACGCGTCGGTCATCCCCAGCCGCACCACGCAGCCGGACGGCAAACCGGTGGCCTCGCAAGCATCCGAGCAAAGCGTCCCTACCGGGCTCGCCGGCGCCGCGATCTCCGGCAGGAGGTGCTGCGGGATTCTCAGCTTCTCCAAAGCGCCGGCCGCCCACTCCATCCGTAGGGGATCAAAGCCGCTCTTGAGCGCATGGCTGTAGTCGCTGGGAGCCGGTTCGCCGATCAGCCGGCTTACCACCACGTCGCTGGCATGAGCCAGCCGGACCGTCAGGTCTGCAATCTGCGGTTGGCTCATCAGCCATGCCCACTTGACCAAACCGAACGACGGCTGAATACGCAGGCCGAGCTCCGCCCAGCGCGGCGCATCGGCATCGGCTGCTGCCTCGGCCTCGGCGACCCCTCTTTGGTCCGCGTAGGTAAGCGCCGGACCCAGCGGCTGCATATCCGCATCGAGTGCGACCACGGTGCCGGAGGTGGCGCTGACGCTAAGCGCCTGCACCGAGGAGGCTTGGGACCCGAGCTCGTGCGTGAGCTGCCTAAGCACGGTCGCCACGGCAGGCCACCAGGATGAGGCGTCTTGCTCACGCCAACCGGGAGCAGGGGCGGTGGGCGCCGGCAGATCCGCAGTCGCCTGGCCGTGGGCCCGACCGTGGCCATCCACGGCAACGGCCCGCACCGCCGCGGTTGCCATATCCACACCGACTACCAACTCCTCCATCCGCTCACCCTACCGGGCGGGGGAGCAGGCTCAGGTCGTGCTTGCGGTTCGTTTTGCGACGTCCCACATGCCCAGGCCGATAAGGATAAAAAGGACTCCGATCGCCGCGGCCATGGCGGCCACACCGAAGGACACAACCGACGCGAACAGCGAGGACTGCAAAAACGACGAGGTCAAAGCCGTCCCGCAAAGGATCATCCCTTTCCAGCTCGGCGTAACGCTGGCCGCCGGTCTGTTCGAGGGTGTGCTCCTCGATCACCTTGGCCTGGCAGTAGGCGGTGAACGGTCCCCTAACAATCGGGCAGGCAAGCGTCTTCGGAGGTGGTGATCCGCTGATCGGCCAGCATATCGCTCACCATCCACCAGGTAGCGGCTCCTCCAAGCACCATCAGGATGCCCAGGGCGATCGATGCAACAGAAGCAATTCTTCTCTACACACCATTCTTGTAGCTAACACCGCCAGGTGGGCCTCCCCCAGACAACCGCCGGCAAGAAACGATCATACGGAGGAGGCGCTGACATGGTGAAATCCGGACGCCGACAAAACGCGGGTTGGCATAGCGCCATTTCGTGACGCGGAGGATACCGCTACTCCGGAGGCTCAACCCAAGGCCCAAATCCGCAGACGACACGCTGCCCGATTCACGATCCACGTAGACCTCTTCCACGAACAGATCGGGGTCTCCCTCGAGTAGCTCCAGGGGGCGGTAATGCACCACGGGTCACTCTCGTTTGCACGCTAAGTCACGGGATCATTGCGAAAACGCCGCAGACGATCGGCTTCAAGATGCGAAGAGCTTACTCATCGGGAGGATCGACGCAGGGCCCGGACCCGCCAACGGAGGCAATACCCGACTCGCGGTTGACGAATACCTCGAAATTAAAGCCATCTGACGACACGCCGAACCTCTTCGTGACCCTTGAAGAGTTAGACGGCGACGTCTCAAGGTCGTTAGAGCGCCACAGCTTTTCCACCTCATGCACAAATGCGTCTGGGTCATCACCCAAAAGCTTTAGAGGAAATTCGTAGTCGACAATCGGATACACGTAGTCGCTTAGAGCACCATATGCGTCGTCACATAGTCCCTGCCTTGAATTCATCTCGACCGCAGCTAAATCGTCACCTAGACCTATCCGAAGCGAGGATTCCGCAACTTCAACAATTCGATTTGATGCCTGCTCGTAACTTAAGTCCGACTCTTTCCCCGCAAGGCGGTCGCAGGCAGTAAGCATCGAGAGCGCAGCCAACGTCGCAAAGACGGGTACTATCAGGCCACTTCGCATACTAATCAACCAATCCGTGATCGCCAGTCTGGAGAAGCGCAATATTTTCGATTCCTACTGTGTTTGCCTCGAAATACTCGCCGTGTCCCGACTGCTTTTTGCGGGAATCTAGAGACAACCTTCTTGCGTCTGGGTCCCAGTTAGGATTCGGACCCAATGGAGCCATAATCGCGGCCAGGTGGATCGGGTCGTCAACGGCAGTAGCGGCCCATACCCTCTCGGCCCCATGGCGCAATTGTTCACTAGCAGCACATGAGGTGCCGGGACTCCCTAGATGTACTGAATCATCGACTTTCATGCCTCCGCAGGTCGCTAGTCCCTGGACCGTTGTTCCAAAACTGTGCCCGTAATCGTGGATGGCCGGGTCTGCCTGACTTTCCGCGCTACCCGCCCGCAGCTCTCGAGTGAACTTCGCCAGTGCCTGTGAACCCTGCCGCGCCTCATCGGGAAAGTAGCCGTCCACGAACCCGTTCGGAGCGTCGTAGCCGAGCCAGCCGACGACCGCACTATTATTCGCGGCCCATTCTTGAGATCGTTCAGCGACCACACCGACCTGGACTTCCACGGCTTTCTGAGTCGTACCAGCAATATTAATCAAGCTGTTATTGAGGCCCGGAATCACGCGCCCGATGTGCTCAGCTTTCTCAGGATTGCCTATCGAAATAACCGCGGTTCCGTCGCCGGCGGCGAAAGCGGTATCGAAGTCCATCAGGAATACATCCGAGCCTGGAAAATCTTCAGCCTG
>JAHWKV010000235.1 GCA_019347725.1 Actinomycetota bacterium | reverse complement strand
CCGCCTCAACCGGGGATAGCTCCCCGGAACGAAACTTGCTCACCAGCTCTTCGGCGGACAGAAAAGCAACCTCGGTCATGACTCGCTTCCAGGAGGCAGCATGCGCTCTTTGTCCACGACGTTATTCAACTGCTCTCCACGCTCGAAGCGCCTGAAGTTCTCAACGAACACCGCCGAGAAAGCCTCCTCCCATCCGACAAAGTCGCCGGCTTGATGAGCCGTGACGATTACCTGCTCCATCTCCCAAAAGGGGTGGCCGGCCGGCAGCGGCTCCTGTACAAAAACGTCCAGCGCGGCTCCGGCAAGATGCCCGGAGTCGAGCGCCCGGACCAGTGCATCTTCATCTACCACCGGTCCCCGCGCAACATTGATAAATCGAGACCCGGGCGGCATCGCAGCGAACTGATCGGCGCCGATCATACCCCGCGTTTCAGCAGTCAACGGCAGGCACGCTACTGCGAACTCCGCCCGGCCAAGGGCTTCATCCAGACCGTCGGGACCAACTACCCCTTCGAACACGTCATCGCCGGGCCTGGAGCGGCTGCCCAATCCTTCAACGACCATCCCGGCACAGCGGCACAGCCGCCCCACCGATCGGCCGATCGATCCGGCGCCCAGCACCAGCACCCTGCGGCCGGCCGACCGCTCCGTGTCGCGGTGGCGCCATTTACCCTTCTGCTGCAGGCGGATCGAGGTGGGCAGGTCCTTGGTAAAGGCGAGGATCGCTCCGAGCACATACTCGGCAATCGAGTCGTCGAGCACGCCACGTGTGTTGGTAACCAATACGTCGGAACGCACCAGCTCATCAAACAGCACCGCGTCCACGCCGGCGCTGGAGGCGTGCACCCACTTGAGGTTGGAAGCCTCCGGCCAAAAGCGGGCCAACCGCGGCCTGCGGAAGTCCCAGACACACAAAATGTCCGCTTCGCCGATGACCTCACTCAACTCTGCGTCGGTACGAGCCAGGTGGACATCGGCCAACTCGGTCACGGGGTCGAGGCCGGGAGGCATCTCCTCGTCCTCCGGGACGAGTACGACCACCTTGGTACGTGCGCCGGCGGCTTGTTCAGATCGCATAATCTACCCATCGTACAAGCGGACGTAGGAGTCAATGCCACGACTGCACCTCCCCCCTCAACGCTCATAACCCTTCGCCTCTTTCTGTAGTCTCTTGGTGTGAACAGCACGCCCGAGGCGGAGGCGCAAGAGCTCTCCAGACAGTTGCAACGCGCCTGCGAAGGCGAGGTTCGCTTTTCCGGTTCCGACCGCGCCCTTTACTCCACCGACGCCTCCAACTACCGCCAGCTACCACTGGGGGTGGTCATACCGAGGAGCATCGACGACGTAGTGGCGGCCACCGAGGTCTGCAGGCAGCACGGCGCATCTATGTTCATGCGAGGCGCGGGGACCAGCCTGGCCGGCCAGTGCTGCAACGACGGTGTGGTGCTGGATACCTCCAAGTACCTCGACCGGCTGGTGGAGCTCGATCCCGATGCCCGCACGGCAATTCTGGAACCCGGCGTAATCTGCGACTCACTACGGAACGCGGCGAACCGGTACGGCCTCACGTTCGGCCCGGACCCCGCCACGCACGACCGCTGCACGATAGGCGGAATGATCGGCAACAACTCCTGCGGCGTCCGGTCGGTGTGGGCCGGCAAGACCGTTGAGAACGTCGAGGAGCTGGAGATCCTGACGTACGGAGGTCTGCGCACCTGGGTCGGTCCCACGGCCGAGACCGACTACGAGCGCATCATAGGTTCACGCGGACCCGAGGCGGATCTCTACCTGGGCCTGCGCGCCCTGGTCGACGGCAATGCCGCCGAGATAAGACACCACTTTCCGCAACTCCCCCGCCGGGTCTCCGGCTACAACCTCGACGAGCTCCTTCCCGAGCGTGGCTTCAATCTCGCCCGCTGTCTGGTGGGCAGCGAGAGCACCTGTGCCATCGTGCTAAGAGCCAAGGTGAAGCTGCTGACCAACCCGCCTGCTCACTGCCTGGCCGTCCTGGGCTTCGAGGACGTGTACGCGGCGGCCGACCGGGTGCCCGAGATCCTCACCCACTCTCCGATCGGCCTGGAGGGCATGGACGACTACCTGGTCCACTGCGTGCGCACCATGAAGCTGTCGCTGCAGGACCTGCCGATGCTTCCAGGGGGCCGCGGCTGGCTGCTGGCCGAGTTTGCCGGCGAGGATGCCGGAGACGCCCGCCGCAAGGCCGAGGAGTTGGTTGCAGCCATGGGCAGCGCCGTGACCGCCCGTATCTTCGACGACCCGGGCGAGCAGGCGCGCATATGGCACATCCGCAAGTCGGCGCTGGGCGCCACCTCCTTCGTCCCCCACCAGCCGCCGGCCTGGGCCGGCTGGGAGGACTCGGCGGTGCCGCCGGATCGCCTCGGCGAGTATCTGCGCGGCCTGGTACGGCTCATGGACTCCTACGGTTACAAGGCGGCTTTGTACGGACACTTCGGCGACGGTTGCGTACACACACGGATACCGTTTGACCTGCGGACCGCCTCGGGTATCGCCGCCTTCCGCTCGTTCGTGGAGCAGGCCGCCGACCTCACGCTCTCCCTGGGGGGATCGCTGTCCGGCGAGCACGGCGACGGGCAGGCCCGGGGCTATCTGCTGCCGAGGATGTACGGCTCCCGGCTCATGGAGGCGTTTCGGACTTTCAAGAGACTATGGGACCCCGCAGGGAAGATGAACCCCGGCAAGCTGCTGGACGCCTACCCGGTGGATGAACACTTGCGCTTGGGGACCGCATACCGGCCGGCCGAGGTAACAACCTTGTTTTCGTTCCCCGACGACCCCGAGGGTTTTGCCGGCGCCACCACGCGTTGCGTCGGGGTGGGCCGGTGCCGCAGCGACAGCGGGACCATGTGCCCCAGCTACATGGTCACCCGTGAAGAAAAGCACTCCACCCGAGGTCGGGCCCGGTTGCTGTTCGAGCTCCTCCAGGAGGGCCCGCGGGCTCAGCCTGACGAGGAGGGAGTAAGGGAGGCGCTCGATCTGTGCCTGGCCTGCAAGGGCTGCAAGAGCGAGTGCCCCGAGTCGGTGGACATCGCGACCTATAAGGCCGAGTTCCTGGCTCACTATTATGAAGGCCGGCTTCGGCCGCGCAGCGCCTATGCTCTCGGGCTGATCCAGTGGTGGTCGCTGATCG
>JAHWKV010000234.1 GCA_019347725.1 Actinomycetota bacterium | reverse complement strand
ACACTGGGCAACTCAAACTATAACGGCGCCTACCTGGGTATCTCGTTTCCGTTCCTCATCTATCTAGCGCTGGTCGCCCCAAGGCGCTGGCTCAGCGCACTTATCCTCGCCACCGCAGGTTTTGCCTGCATGGCGCTGTGGCAGACCTCGACACGTGGCGGAATGCTGGCCCTTGTCGCCGGGGTAGCCGTGATGGCAATAGGCCTGCGCGAGGAGCTTGCCTCTGCGCTCAAGAGGACGGCTCTGTCTAAGGGCACCCTCCTCTTGGTAATTTCCGCCCTTCTGCTGGCCTCGGCGGTCGTCGGAGCTTTCACTCCGGACAGCGTGTCCAGAATTTCTCGAACTGAGTCCATCGCGGCAAGGCTCGGCTGGTGGAGTTCGTCCGTCGAACTTATCGCTGATCACCCGTGGTTCGGCACAGGCTTCAACACCTTCTACGCATCGGTTCTGCCTTACGGGGACCAACCGCTTCCTCAAGACCGCAACCTGCGGGAAGACTTTCCCGACGAACCCCATAACATTTTCCTCTCCCGGGCGGCGGGCTCAGGCGTACCGGCGCTAGTCGCTTATCTCCGATTGGTGGGATCAACCTTATTCTTTGCTCTTCGAAGGTTGGACCACCGACCGCGCCGGGATCGTCTGAGGACTGTCGCCTTCACCGCGGTTCTGGTCGCCTACCTTACTCAAGGGTTCTTCTCGATCGACGTCATCGGCGTTGCCCTTATGGGGTGGACCGCCATAGCCGCGCTGGCGGCACTGTCGGATCCCCTGCTGGTCGACCAAGAAGCCGCCGGTCAGAGACCAGGCGGCTGGATCCGAAACCGCAAGGATCTAGTCGCCGCCACCCTCGCCGCCTCGATCCTGCTGATGGGCCTGGGCGTACCGGTCGTTGTTGCCGACGCACAGGCACGCAAGGCCCACGAAGCTCAAGGTGGCAACCGGTCGGCAGCCTTTCTCCGGCAAGCCATCCGGATCCATCCGCTGGAGCCCGAATATCGTTTCAAAGCCGGCAAGCAACTGCTGCTCAATGCAATGGCTAACGATGATCCCGGCGCGGCGCACGTCCAGTATCGACAAGCCGTAGAGGCGTACCGGAACGGCCTCGATCTGCAGCCGGAGATGGTTCATGAGATGGTCAACCTCACCATCGCCTACACCAACTGGGCTGTTAACAACGACGAGCCTCGATACTTCCACGAGGCCGATCGGTGGTTTGATGCCGCCTCGGAACTGGATCCATTCGACTACGAAATCGCTTACCGGCGATCCGAGAATCTGCGCATCTGGGCCCGAACTACCGGCAACCCCGACATTCGCGAGCGCCAAATAGCCCAGCTGCAACGCTCAATAAGCCTTTATCGTGATCAACCGAAAGCCTGGGTGCGCCTTTCGGCCGCCCACCGAGCACTTGGCCATGACGAGAAAGCGGACGCCATACTGCGCGAGTACTTCGATGCAATACCCGATGACAATCGAATCAGGCGGATCATCTCGTGAAACGCCGCTCCACCGACCTTACCGGCCTCTCTATAGCTGCAGGCCCCGCGCCCGTGGCCGTCGCCGGAGCTTGGTCCATTGCACTGGCGACGCCCTATCTCGGGCCCTTAATCGGCCTGCCTGCGGAACCGGGAGAATGGCTAGAGACCCTGATTCATCTGGGAATCGGCCTACCTCTTCTAGGAGGCGCCATCGTAGTAGACAACCTGGCCACACACCGGCACACCGCCGGCGCCGAGCTGGTCCAAAAGGCGCCCTGGCTGGTGCTGGCAGCTGGGATCGTGTTGACTGTTACACACTGGTTCACGGTGCCGGCACTGGATGGAGGTCATCCAACGTGGACTCGACTGATCACCCACCTGGCGCCGGGTTTTCTCGCCATGGCGTCCGCAGCCGCCGGGTTCAGGCGCCGGCGGAACGATCCGAAACGGCGTCAGCAAACCACGCCGGCTGAGGGATATCAACGAGGCGACACATAGATTCTTACGAAATCAAGATGCGACATTCATTGCAATTCGGGTCTCGGGTTGCATACGATGACTGAAAGAATCTTGTAAACACCAATTAACGGAAGCAGTCCGGCACCGTAGCGCTCTAAGTTCGTACCTTGATCGGTACCTGCGGCGCTTTACGCACCAGATTGCGAATCGACGAAACGAAGGGGAACGAATGAGGTTAGTGAAGCTGTTTGTGGTGACCGCACTTCTTCTTGCTTTAGCGGTTTGGCTTATTCCCGGGACCACCGCAGCAGTCATCGGCGGTATCGATGACGGCACTTCCTTTGAACTGGACCTGGAATCCGACGATGCAGGCGACGGTGCCGACTCCGGCATGGCCGGCAGCGGAGGGGCTTCCGGTCGCGCCGGCGGCGGAGGCCACGGCGGCGACAGCGGCCACAGCACGGCCGGCTCGGGCGACGGGGGCGACGGCGGCGACGCCAAAGGTGGAGACGGGGGCGGCGGCGCGAACGCCAAAGGTGGTGACGGCACCGGGGGCCAAGGCGGCGACGGCGACGGCGGCGAGAGCGTTACTGCGGACGGGGCCGACGGCGGCGAAGCCGGCACGTCCGGTGAGGGCGGCCAAGGTGCCGCTAGCGGCGCCGCCGGAGACGGTGGAGATTCCTGCCTAATCTGCGCAGACGGCGAAGACGGCGAGAGCGTTACTGCGGAAGAAGAATAAAGTCAAGATCGGCGACCTTATAGCCGTTCCAACGAACAAACTGCCTGAGCCGGTGCTTAAGCACCGGCTCAGAGTTGTGTCTACACCCGAAACCAGACCCTGAGAAATCACCGCAAAGCGCTCACGGGTACTGAGGTGACGAACAAGCGCCGTCCACGGCCTCTATAGCCCCATACCCCCTCTTAGCCGGGCCGGGGCGCTCAGGGGCGATTACACACGCCTGACCACATTTGCCTTATCCCACGCTCCGGCTACGGCTACCTGCGGCCGCTATCGGCGCTCACGCGTTCCGCGGGCAACAAACCCGCCGGGACTCGTCCCCGGAACCGAGAGGGGCAGCACAGGATCCGGTCTAGACGGTCAGCGGACCAAACAACCCCGGTGGGCACACGGGTAAGCGCACGCGTGGAGACAGCGCAAGTCTCCGCTCCGCCCTGATCCACGGGGAGGAGAGACAACCATGGTGTAGATGAGGCAGCGCGAGCCATCCGCTGTGGAT
>JAHWKV010000233.1 GCA_019347725.1 Actinomycetota bacterium | reverse complement strand
AGGGTGTGCGGGCTGCGGCGACCGGCAAGGCGTAGTGTCTTATTTGTGCACAAGGATTTAACAGTCGTGAATGAAGGCGCCGAATGCCGGGTCAGATTTGAGGTTGCCGGGATCGTGCACGGCGTCGGTTTCCGTCCGTTCGTCCACGGCCACGCGGCGCGTCTGGGTCTGGGTGGTTTCGTACGCAACGATTCCAACGGCGTGGTCGTGGAGGTGCAGGGCAGTCTTGCCGGCGTAGGTGAGTTCCGTGCCGAGTTGACGCAACGGCCGCCCCCGCTGGCGGTGATCGACCAGGTGGTGGAACTTTCGATGGAACCCGCCGGCGAACGGGGAGTCTTCCGAATACTCCACAGCGAGCACGTCGGAGCCGGCGCCATGATCTCGCCGGACGTCGCTACCTGCGACGAGTGCCTGGCGGAGATGTGGGATCCGGCGAACCGCCGTTATCGCTACGCCTTCACAAACTGCACCAACTGCGGTCCTCGGTTCACCATATCCACCGGTATTCCCTACGACCGGTTCAAGACGACCATGGCGGCCTTCGAGATGTGCGCTCGGTGCCGGGCGGAGTATGAAGATCCTTTAGATCGACGTTTCCACGCCCAACCGGTGGCCTGCCCTGCTTGCGGTCCCCACCTGCGGTTGTTGGACGCAAATTTGCTGCCGGCGGCCGGCGACGCGGTTGAGCAAACGGCCAGCCTGCTGCTTGCCTCGGCGGTCGTAGCGGTAAAGGGCCTGGGTGGCTATCACCTGGCTTGCCTGGCCTCCAGCGAGGAGGCGGTGCGGAACCTTAGGGGACGCAAGGCTCGCGAGGAGAAGCCGCTGGCGGTGATGGTGGCCGACTTGGACCAGGCGGCCGCCGTGGTCCATCTGACCGCGGAGCACGGGCAATTGTTGACCTCCAGAAGACGGCCGATAGTGCTGATGGACCGCCTCCCGCGTGCCCGGGTGGCGCCGAGCGTGGCACCCGCCAACCGTCACCTCGGCGTGATGCTGCCTTACACGCCTTTGCATCATCTGCTTCTTGAGGCGGTGGGGGAGCCGCTGGTGATGACTTCGGGTAATCTGTCCGACGAGCCGATCGCCTACCGCGACGAGGATGCATTCACCAGCCTGGATCGTATTGCCGACGCCTATCTGACTCATAACCGCGATATTCACATGCGCTGCGACGACTCGGTGGTTCGTCTTGCGCCGGGCCCCAAGGACCGGCGGAAGCAGATGATCAGGAGGGCTCGCGGATACGCTCCCGAGCCCATTGGCGTCACCCCGGCTTTCAAGGAGCCGATCCTGGCCGCCGGACCGGAGCTCAAGCACACGTTTTGCATTGGGTCGGGAGCAAGGGCGATCCTCTCGCACCACATCGGGGACCTGGAGAACTGGGAAGCGATGTCGTCGTTTGTTCAAAGCGTCGAGCACTATCAGCAGGTCTTCGAGGTCCGGCCGAAGGTTGTTGCCTACGATCTCCATCCGGAGTACCTGGCTACCAAGTGGGCCATGAGCCAGGAGGGCGTCCGGTTGATCGGGGTGCAGCATCATCACGCCCACATAGCATCGTGCCTCGTAGACAACCGAAGAGACGAGCGCGTCGTCGGTCTGGCACTCGACGGCACCGGATACGGTGACGACGGGACTTTGTGGGGGTGCGAGGTACTCGTTTGCGACCTGTCCGGATACGAGCGATACGGCCATCTAAAGACAGTTGCGCTGCCGGGAGGAGCTGCCGCCGTGAGGGAGCCCTGGCGGATGGCGGCGCTGTACCTGCAGGCGGCATTCGGCTCGGACGCCTACGCACTGGACTTGAGCTTCGTGCACCGCACCGCCGATCGATGGAAGCCGATTTTGCATATGGCTCGCACGGGCTTGAACTCACCGATCTCATCAAGCGCCGGAAGGCTCTTCGATGCCGCGTCGTGCCTACTGGTGCAGCGAGACCGGGTCAGCTACGAAGGGCAGGCCGCCATAGAGCTCGAGCAGCTGGCCGACCCCGGCGTCGACGATGCATACCCCTGCACGGTGACGGACGGCCGGCTGGACGGGACGGAGTTGATCTCGGCTATGGTTGCCGACGTCGTCAAGGGTGCGCCGGGCACCGAGGCCGCGGCCAAGTTCCACAACGGTTTCGCCGCTGCCCTGGTGGAGGTAGCGGAGCGCGCCGCCCGGGATGCAGGTGTGCGGGTCGTGGCCCTGTCGGGGGGAACGTTTCAAAACCAGTTGCTGACGGCGCAGGTACTGCGTGGTCTGAGTGAGCGTTCTTTGGAGGTGTTGACCCACAGCCGGGTTCCCGCCAATGACGGAGGTATCTCGCTCGGTCAGGCGGCGGTCGCAAATCGCGTTTTAACCGAACAGTAGCGATCAAGAAGTGGCAGTGTTCTACTGCCAAAGTTCGACTTTGTATGAGCAGACCCCGGTGTTAAGCTAAACCTCCTTAGACGAAAGGATCGCCTCATGTGTCTTGCTATTCCTGGGCAGATTATCGAGATGATCGATCCTGTCAAGAACATCGCCAAGGTCGACGTCGGTGGAGTCAGGCGCAACGTGAACGTGGGCCTGCTCGTTGCCGACGGTGAGGGGGTCGACATCGGTGACTGGGTCTTGATCCATGTTGGGTTTGCGCTCTCGAAGGTTGATGAAGAGGAAGCAGCTGCCACACTCAATCTCCTCCAAGGGCTGGGCGAGGATTTCGAAGACGAGATAGAGCAGCTCAAGACCAGCGACATCTCGTGAAATCCGAGCCCCTCGAGGTTCTAGACAAGGATTCTTACGCGGCCGCGTGCTCGTTGGTAGACGGCTGCTTGACCTGCGGGGATGTAGCAGTCGAGGTCGAGGTCGTAGAGGTCGACGGGTTTGACGCCGTTTGTGAGGATCCCCATGGGCAGAGAGGAAAGGTTGGCATCGATCTGGTGATGCCGGTGGATGCTGGGGACCGGCTGTTAATCCATGCCGGGGTCGCGATAAGCCACCTAAAGGAGTCCGAATGAAGTTCGTCGACGAATTCCGAGACGCGGAACTGGCTAAGGCGCTGGGCACCAAGATAGCTTCGCTGACCGAGCCGGGCCGTCACTACAAGATCATGGAGGTCTGCGGGGGGCATACCCACACGATCTACAAGCACGGCATCGAGGACCACCTGCCGGAATCCGTCGAGCTCGTCCACGGGCCCGGCTGTCCGGTGTGCGTGATCCCCATGGGACG
>JAHWKV010000232.1 GCA_019347725.1 Actinomycetota bacterium | reverse complement strand
ACTGGCGATTCTCGTGGGCTTGATCGTTAACTACTGGGCCAAAGCCGTGGCCACCACAGCAGAGCGCACCGGCGCCCGTATCCCGGGGAGGCGACGCAAGCGCCCATTACTTCTGCCGAAGATGACGGTAAGACCCGCCTTTATGCTCGCCGCGGCTGCGGCCAGCGGCCTGGGGGCGGTCTTGTTCGTTAACCACTTCATGCGACCGGACCTGCCCCCCACCCCTCCGTACACCCAGACGTCGATGATCTTCGACGCATCGGGGGAGATGGTCGCGACGTTGCACGGTGAGGAGAATCGGGTCGTCGTCCCGCTGGAGGACATCTCACCTCACCTGCAAAACGGAATTATCGCTGCGGAGGACCGGGAATTCTACGAGCACAACGGCGTCAGCTGGCGCGGCATCATACGCGCCGCCCGGGCGAACCTCGAGGAGGGAGAGACGCTACAGGGAGGCTCAACGATCACTCAGCAGTACGTCCGCAACGCCTTCCCGCAGGTAGGCAAAGAGCGGACGATCGAGCGCAAGGCGAAAGAGGCCTTGTGGGCGATGGAAGTGGAGAAGAAATTCGGCAAGGCAGAGATCCTGCAGGCCTATCTAAATACCGTGTACTTCGGTCAGGGCGCATACGGTGCAGAGGCGGCCGCCAAGACCTATTTTGGCGTCAGCGCCGCGGACTTGACCCCCGGGCAGGCAGCGTATATGTCCGTGATATTAAGGTCGCCGGGGCAGTATCAGATAGACAAGGACCCCGAATCCGCGATTCTTGCCAGGAATGACGTGATCGACGACATGGCTTCCCTGGAGGCGTTGAGCCCCGAAGAGGCCCGCCTTGCCAAACAGGAAGATCTGGCGGCTCAGTATCAACCCGCGCTGGCCGGCGCGCAGGAGGGCTCGGCCCGAGCCGGCTACTTCGTCGAGTACGTCCGCCGTACCATGAAGAGCAAGTTCCAGTTCACCGACGAAGAGATCCTGGGCGGCGGCTTGAGGATCCATACCACGTTGGATCTCAACACCCAAAAGGCCGCGGAAGAGGCGGTGAGCTCCACCCTGGACCGTCCGGATGACCCGGAAGGCGCACTGATCGCCATGGATCCACAGGGGCGGGTGCGCGCCATGGTCGGCGGCAAGGACATCCACAACCCCGAGCGAGCCCGCGGGCACAACTTTGCGGCCGATGTACAAAACGGCGGCGGCGGCCGGCCGGCCGGGTCCGCCTTCAAGCCGATCGCGCTGGCGTCGTTTCTAGAGGAGGGCAACAGCGTCTACTCGACTTTCATGGGCCACCGGACGATGGAAATCACGTCCGAGCGGTGCAAAAACGAGGACGGGTCTCCTTGGGAAGTCTCCAACTACGCCCACTCTGAATTCGGCGCCTTGAACCTGATCTCGGCTACCACCAACTCGGTCAACACCATCTACGCCCAGCTTATGGACTCCGAGGTTACTCCCGAAGACTTCATCGAGACGGCCTCGGATCTTGGGATCGAGATTCCCCAGTTCGACAGGGGATGTGCATTGACGCTGGGCACCACCGACGTGACACCGCTGGAGATGGCCCAGGCCTACACTGCCTTTGCCCAGCGAGGAACGCGCCCAGATCCCATGGTCATCACGAAGGTGACGGGGCCGGACGGCGAAGTCATTGTCGACCTGTCGCCCAGCACCCAGCAGGTGCTGGATTCCAATACCGCCGACACCATCAACTATGTCCTGCAGCGCAACATACGGGCCGGCACCGGAACCCGTGCTCAAATCGGACGGCCCGCGGCCGGCAAGACCGGTACCACCCAGGACTTCTCCAACGCGTGGTTCGCCGGATACACCCCCGACTTAACCGCGGTGGTGTGGATGGGCTACGCCCCCGTAGAGGACGGCACCATTCCGCTTATGAAAAACGTCAGGGGCCGGCCGGTAACGGGTGGGTCTTTCCCCGCCGAGATCTGGGGCAAGTTCATGTCTGCAGCCCTAGAGGGTACGGAGGAGTCGTACTTCACCGATCCGCGCCTAGGGGGCCGGACTGTGCGCTACCAAATTCCAGAGGACGCCCTGCAGATAGCCGAGGCCGATGACGGCGGTAGTAGCTCCTCCGGTAATAGCTCCTCCGGTGATAGCTCCTCCGGTGACGATTCCGATGAGCAAGAAGCGAGCCCGCCGGCACCACCGCCGGCGCCTGCGCCAGGAGGGGACTCGGACAAGCCGTCCGCGCCCTCCAACAAACCACAGCCCTCCGACCCTTCGGCCGGTCTGGGCTCCGACTGCTTCCCGTTCTGCGGGGTAGATCGCTAGCCGCGTTTCTCAGGCCAACCGCAGCAGCATCGCCTCTATGACCAGAGCCGAGTTGGCGTTGTTCCTGATGGCCAGCTGAGCGTCCAAGCAACGCTGCATCATATCGACCCAAAACCCCGGACCGCGCCTGGTTGCAGCGGACTGCCACTGCGGATCGGACTCCGGTGCCGACCCCGGGCTGCCGTCGCTCAGGGCGGCCAGTTGCCGGCACGTCACGGCCATCCAGTACAAAAAGGCGATGTACGCCTCCGATTCCACCCTGCGTAGTTGCCGCTTATCCCGCTCCGCCTGGCGTTTTTTCCAGGCAGCCAAACCTTCTTTACCGCTGACCTCCGTCAGTTCGGCCAAACGCTGCACCTGAGCCTTCTCCACTCTCGCGCGCGCATCCGCAGCCAGCCTCATGACCCCTTCGGCGGCTTTCAAGGCCTCGGCTAGAGTTAAATCCTCAATAGTGGCCAGCCGCCGAGCCTTGGTGCGTAAATCCGCTTCCTCGGGCTGCTCGATCAAACGGATGATGGCGTCGGGATCGGCATGTGCAGTCTCAATCAGCCCGGCCGCCTCATCTTCCGACAGCGAATAGCCGCTTTGGAGCTGCTCCAGCAGCGCATGCTCCCCCACGGGGGGAAAATCGATGATCTGACACCGCGACAGCACCGTAGGCAAAAACGCGTCCACTGCGTCGGTGAGCAAGATCCACACCACGCTGGCATTGGGTTCCTCCAGCGCCTTGAGAAGCGCGGCCTTCTGATCTACCGCGAGTTCGCCGACGAGTTCCGCATCTGGCAGGGCACCGACGTCGATCTGAAGGGCTCGGTACTGCTCGCACGAGAGCAGCTCCGCGCCACGACGACCGCCGACCTGCTCTCCGCCCACTCTCCTCTCGCACCCGTCGTCGCGGGCCGGCA
>JAHWKV010000231.1 GCA_019347725.1 Actinomycetota bacterium | reverse complement strand
GGGACTCCGAGGGCCGGTCGGAATGAAAGTGGGAATGATCTGCCCTTACGACTGGTCGTATCCCGGCGGAGTCCGTAGCCACATCGTCGGGTTGGTTGAAGCCCTGCGCGGCCGGGGCGTCGACGTGGAGATCATTGCGCCGGCTTCCGAGGATGAACCGGAGATCTTTGCCGCAGGACGCACCGTCGGTATCCCGTACAACGGGTCGGTTGCCCGGCTTTGCCTCTCGCGCCGGGCCGGCGCGATTATCAAGCGGCGGCTGGAGCGAGGTGACCTGGACCTTGTGCATATCCACGAGCCGTTCAGCCCTTCGGTATCGCTGTTGACGCTCCACCACGCCCGCGTTCCGGTTGTCGCCACCTTCCACGCCTCGGCCGATCGCAGCCTGGCCTATCAGGTGGCCAGGCCGCTGCTGCGTCCGCTGGCCGGCAAGATTGCCGTGCGTATCGCGGTCTCCGGTGCGGCTGAGCGCCTGGCCGGCGCTTACTTTCCCGGTGAGTTCAGGCGGATTCCCAACGGGATAGACCGTAGCTGCTTCGCCCAAGCGTCTCCGGTCCCGGTGGGTGACAAGCCCTTCGTCCTGTTCGTCGGCCGGTCCGAACCACGCAAGGGGCTCGGCGTGGCGGTGGCGGCTATGGACAAGGTGCGCCGGCAGGTGGATGTCGACCTGGTGGCGGTAGGCCCGACGCCCGTCGATGTGCCGGATTGGGTAACCGCGCTGGGCAAGGTGGATCAACAGCAGCTGCCCGGCATCTACCGGGCGGCGAGCGTCTTTTGTGCGCCTTCCCTGGAGGGGGAGTCGTTTGGCATTGTACTGGTGGAGGCAGCCGCCGCCGGGACACCGGTTGTGTGCTCCGATCTCCCCGGCTATCGAGAGGCCGCGGGCGGGGCGGCGATCCACGTGCCCGTGGGCGACGTGGAGGCCACCGCTGAAGGGCTGCTTGCGGTGCTGCAGGACACCGCTCTGGCTGAGCGTTTGGTGGCTCAAGGCTTTTCCCGAGCGGCCGAACTGGACTGGGGTGCGCTGGTCAACGACGTGACGGACTGCTACCGCACGGCAGTATCATGAAGGGGTCCACTGGGCGCCCCCCAGCCGAAGGGAGTCGGACTTGTCAACCGGAGTGATTCTCGCCATCGCCGGCGGATTGCTGGCTATTTACGCCGTCGGTCTGTACAACCGAATGAGGACCACCGCGAACAAGGCCCACAACGCGTGGAGCCAGGTGGACGTAGAGCTCAAGCAGCGCTACGACCTGGTTCCGAATCTCGTGGAGACGGTCAAGGGTTATGCTACCCACGAAAAGCAAACCTTCGACGCGGTGACCAGGGCTCGCTCGTTGGGTATAGAGGCCAAGAGCGTGCCGGAGCAGGCGGCGGCTGAGGGGATGCTCACCCAGGCCCTGCGCCAAATATTCGCAGTGGCGGAGGCCTATCCGCAGTTGCGGGCCAGCGAGAACTTCACATCGTTGCAGCAGCAGTTGAGTCGAATCGAGAGCAGGATTGCATTTGCGCGTCAGTACTACAACGATGTGGTGTTGAGGTTTAATAATCTAATTCAGGTATTCCCCAACGTCTTGCTGGCAGGTATGTTCGGATTCAGCAAGCGTGACTACTTTGAGATTGACGAGGACTCTAGGGACCCCGTTACGGTCGATTTTCAACAAGACAACTTTTAGGAGCGTCGATACATGCACACGCGTTCATTTGCCCGTTTTGTCAACGGTAGGACGAGGATCAGGTTGGTGGCGGTGCTGATGCTGCTCGCGCTGGCGGCCGCCGCGTGCGGCGGGGACGACGACGGCCCCAGCGGTTCTGTCGCTGAAGGGGAGGTCCGTTGCCCTCTTACGGGCGTGGAAGCCTCGGATGACGCTCCAATCGATCGCCCGGCGCTCGCGGTCAAGGTTGACAATGCCCCGCCCGCTCGCCCGCCCGTCGGCCTGGAGGCTGCCGACATAATCTTCGAGGAGCTGGGCGAGGGCGGCCTTACCCGCTTTTTGAGCTTCTTCCACTGCGACGACGCCGAGGATGTGGGGCCCGTGCGCAGCGCGCGCAACGTCGACGTGGACATTCTCCAGGAGTTTGGGCCGGTGCTGTTCGGCTACTCGGGCGCCAACGACCAGGTGCTGGCCAAGATCGAGTCGACGGAGTCGATCATCGGTCTCAAGCACGGCGATAACGCCGATGCCTTCCGGCGGGAGTCGTCACGCAACTCTCCCTACAACCTGTTCAGCTCCACCGAAGCGTTAAGGGACCTGGAGGCGGCCGGCGATGTCGAAGGGCTGCCCAGCGTCGGATTCGAGTTTGACCCGGAGCTGCTGGAGTCCGAGACACAGCAGGAGCAAAGCCCCGCAGAGGGTGAGTCGCCACCGGGAACCGGTGAAGTAGCCGAACCGGCGGAAACTGTGGCGTTTGAGTTCTCCCCGGCCACCCGGGTTCGCTACACGTACGACGCCGACGCCAAGCGGTACCTGAGGTTCCACGGCGACACGCCGCACAACTCGTCATCGGGTGAGCAACTAGGTGCGGTCAACGTGGTCATCCTGAAGACCGACATAACCGAGGGCGAGGTGAGGGACGCCTCCGGCAGCCCCACCATGGACACCAGCGTGGTGGGCAGCGGGGAGGCCGTTGTAGTCCGGGCCGGACAGGTTGAGTTCGGGACCTGGAATCGCTCGAGCTTGGATTCCAACACAACCTTGGAGACCCGTGACGGTGAGACCATTGCGCTGGCTCCGGGTAATACCTGGGTGCATTACGTGGAGGAGTCGGAGTCTGTAGACGTTCAGTAGTCAGTAGCAAGAACTAGGGTGGGCCGGAGCCCACCCTAGTTACCTACACCCAAGCGGTAGACTGAGAAGCTACACACGGACGCTTTATTGCGGTTCCCGGTCACGATTCGAAAGAGCCTGCTTTTTTCGGCTTAACCCCTCTCGGCCCCGAGCTTCATTGAGCCTTTTAATTAAGGGGCCTCACCTTGAGCAACAACCCGGCGCTACTACCCTACAAACGCGGCAACCTTCTGCTCGAAAGCCTTACCGACGCAGAGCGCAAGCGACTGCTTACCGGGGCCAGCGAACACGTCCTCGAGATTCGCACCGTCCTGTTTGAGTCCAATGAGGTGGCGCCTTACGTGTACTTTCCCCTGAACGGGCTTGTCTCCCTGGTGACTCCCATGATCGATGGCGACGTTGTGGAAATGGCCGTAGTGGGCCGAGAGGGAGTGGTAGGGGTCCCCTGGGCGC
>JAHWKV010000230.1 GCA_019347725.1 Actinomycetota bacterium | reverse complement strand
GCTCTTCCGATCTGTCGGCGGCATGGTCGAGACCTCCTCGGGGTCGGGGTCGCTGCGCGACCTGGGTGGTGTCGCCCGGCGGGCGCCCGTGTTCGGACTGCTGTTCCTCGTCGCGGCGTTCAGCCTCGCCGGCCTGCCGCCGTTCAGCGGGTTCGTCGCCAAGCTCGCGCTCGTGCAGGAGGGCCTGGCGCTGCAGCACGGCGGCATCGTCGCGGTCAGCCTGCTGGTCAGCCTGTTGACCCTTTTCTCCATGACCAAGATCTGGTCGGGAGTCTTCTGGGGAGAGGTGCAGCCCGAAAGCATGAAAGAAAAGCAAAAGGAGCGGCAGCTGGTGACGTCGCCCCTGATGACCGGCGCCACCGCCGCCCTTATATTACTCAGCCTGGCGGTAAGCCTCGGCGCAGGCCCGCTGTTCGAGCTGAGCGCCCAGGCGGCAAACCAGCTGCTCGAACCCTCGGAATATTTCGCGGCGGTGTTGGGTCAGTGAGACGCCGGACCTTCATAGGAGCAGGTCTGGCGCTGGGCTGGACGGGTATCTGGGTGGTCCTGTGGCGCGACCTGAGCTTCGCCAACGTTCTAGCCGGAGCCGTCATCGCCGGCGTGTTGCTGCTGATCTTCCCCCCTAGGACAATGGTGGCCAACCAAGGGTACGTGAGCATCGGTGCTCTATTCAGATTCACCGCCTTTTTGGCCAAGGAGATTCTCCAAGCGAACGTAATCGTCGCGTGGGAGGTGGTTACCCCCACCAACAAGATCAACGAAGGCATCGTCGCGATACCTATACGAGGAGTCTCCGAGGGTCTGGTCACGCTGGTGGCAAATTGCATCTCGCTGTCGCCCGGCACGCTGACGCTCGACACCCGCTCCGACCCGAGCACCATCTACGTACACGTTCTCCACCTGCACGACATCGATGCCGTGCGCCGCAACGTCCAGCATCTGGAGATGCTTGCGATTGAGGCTTTCGGCAGGGATGAGGCCGTGGAGCTCATCAGAGCCCAAGAAGGAGATGCAACATGATTGCTGTAACCAACGTCGCACTGGCAACCATCACTCTCTCGGGACTGCTTTGCATGGTCAGGCTGCTTCGGGGCGGATCGCTGGCCGACCGCATCATTGCCCTGGACACGTTGTTGGTGGTGATAGTGAGCGGGGTCGGCATCCTTGCCGCTCGTAACAACTCTCCGATCTTTTTGGACATGATCGTCCTGGCCGCTTTGCTCGGATTCGTAAGCACGGTGACAGTCGCCCGCTACATCGAGAAGCGGGGCGCCCGATGAGCCCGCTGGATGTAATCTCGGCGGCTCTCCTGCTGGCCGGCGTCGCGCTCAACCTGTTGGGCGCCGTAGGGCTGAACCGCTTCGATGACGTATTCGCCCGCATGCACGCGGCCACCAAGGCTACCACTTTGGGCATGGTATTCGTGCTCACCGGGGCGGCTCTGCAGATGAGCCATCTGGGTGACGCCTTCAAGATGATGCTGGTGATCGTCCCGCAATTGATCACCGCGCCGGTCGGCGCGCACATGATTTCCAGAGCCGCTTACCGGTCGGGCACCGAACTCAGCGACAAGACGGCAATCGACGAGCTGGCCGAACACCCCCACGGGCGCTAACGTACACTCTGCTCGTCTCGAGGATCTCCGAGTTGGAGCTGCTACCTGGCCATCTCGTCGTCCGGCGATCCAATCACCGAGTCGTAGGCGAAGACCAGCCGTACGTACTCCGCCGACATGAACTGTGACGTGATCATGAAGTCGGCCGATGACCGGGTGCACGCTATGGGTATGTTGTAAACGGCCGCGATGCGCAGCAGCGCCTTGACATCCACGTCGTGCGAGTGGGCTTCCAGCGGGTCCCACAAAAACACCACAAAGTCGATACGGCCGTCCGCGATCGCGGCTCCAATTTGCTGGTCGCCGCCCAGCGGCCCGCTTTTGAACCTGGTGACCGGAAGACTCAGCTCCGCCTCGAGCAGCGCCCCGGTGGTTCCGGTTGCGAACAGGTCGTGCCGCGCCAGAATCTGCCGGTTCCAGCTTGCCCAGTCCAGCATCTCAACCTTGCGGTTATCGTGAGCGACCAAAGCGATGTTCTTGCGAGCCGGCATTACAACGGGTTCCAGGTTCATACGACCTTTCCAACACCAGGTGGTGCTCGGTTAGTGGCACGATCTTGTCGACGCGCTTCTTTCGTACCCAAGCTTAAACCGAAGTTGTTGCGAAGCCGTTGATTCAAGATTGCCGGGAAGTAACACCGCGCCGCTCAGAGCGTAAGCTTGATGGCGTGACAAGCATGTACGAACGGGTCGGCGGCCGGCTGTGGTTCGAACAACTGGTCGACCGCTTCTACGAAGCCGTGGAGGGCGACCCGGTGCTCAGACCCCTGTACCCCGAGGACCTGGAACCTCCTAAAGCTCACCTGACGGACTTTTTGATCCAGTACTGGGGCGGTCCCACGGCCTACAGCGATTCGCGCGGCCACCCCCGCCTTCGGATGCGCCACGTCAACTTTTCGATCGGCCGGGCGGAACGCGACGCGTGGTACCGCAACATGGAAGCCGCCGTTAAGGCGGGGGGTCTTTCGGAGCCGGATGAAAACGAGATGCTGGATTACTTCTCGACGGCGGCAACCTTTTTGATCAACAGGCCGGACCGCCCCTAGGGATCGGCCAGGGCGCGCCGCGCCGCGTCCCGGCGCAGCTCACTCAACCTTTTTAACTGCCGGCCGCTGCGAGCCGCCAGCGCAGAAGGATTCAGCTCCGCCAAGTTCTCAACGTCGACATCGGCGATCGACTCCCAGAAGCGCTGTTTGGATGCGGCCAGCAGGCACAGCGCCTCCAGCTCCACCACTTTGCTGAGGCCCGAGTACTTAAGGATCCGGCCGTTTAGCTTCAGGCGGCCGAAAAACGCTCCGATTCTTACCGCAGGGACTTTGACGCGGCTGACGGGAACAGAGAGCTGCTCCATGACGTTTCTGACGTCGGCGATGTCGGTCTCCAGCTCGGAGGCCAGAGCGCCCAAGTAGACGCCCAGCTCGCTGCGCTTGTTGGAACGGGCGGCGCGGCGAGCCAGCGTCTGCGCCCCCACCATCAAGGCGAGGTTGTCGTTTAGATAGATACTCCAATAACGCATGCTCGTGTTCCCTATCGGCCTCGCTAGATCCATTGAGACCTCCTAAAGTTTTTTCTTACCGGTTGAGAATAGGGGTAAGGACAAGTTGAGCAAAACTGGTGAAAGATCGAGTTTTCGCTCG
>JAHWKV010000022.1 GCA_019347725.1 Actinomycetota bacterium | reverse complement strand
CGGCCAGGCCGAACCCAAACAGCCAGGAACTGATCAGCGACCCTTTGTCCACCGGCTCCGATTGGTTGGCGCCCGGAAGGGCCCCGGTAGCCGAGACCGATCCTGTTGAGAAGGCGTATTCACCCGATGATCCGTGACCGTCAACCGCCGACTGCGCCTGCCAGGACACAAAGTAGATTCCATCTTCGGGGATTTCCACTGGGGCCCTGATCCCCAGGCCGCCGGCCGAAAGTTCGGGCCTCAGCTCGCCGACCAAGTTTCCCTCAGGTGAGAGCAGCCGTAGTTCGGTGGAGGCCAAATCGACCTTTTCACTGAACTCCAGCAGTAGCGAGCCGGGGGCTTGGCTCAGGCGCTGGCCTTGCGCGGGGCCGGTGCTGACCAAAAAAGAGTGCGCCAGCGCCGGAGCGGGTGCGCCCAGCACGGCGATGGTCGCCGCCAGCAAAGATAGACCGATAAGCAGACGGGGGTGGGCGCTGAGGATCAAATCGGCGGCCAGCCGCTGTCGCGAAAGATTCGGATGAGCGGGATAAACAGCCTGGTCCAGTAGCCGGTGATCAGCAGGATCCCCATACCCACCAGCAGAATGCCGCCGGCTCGCTCTATCGCATGCCCGCGGCGCTTGAGGAACCTGACGACTTTACCGTCCCGGGTATAGGCCAGCGCCACCAGAAGAAAGGGGATCCCCATACCCAGCGAGTAGATGGAGAGCAGACCGGCTCCCGTTGAAGCGGTTTGGGTAGTGGAGGCCGCCACCAGGATGCCGCTCAGAACCGGACCGATGCACGGTGTCCAGCCGATGGCAAAAGCCATGCCCAGCGGAAAAGCGCCGGCCGGACCCGAGCGTATGCGGCGCAGGTCCATGCGTTTTTCCCGCAAGAGCCAGGGGATGCGCAGCACCCCCAGCATAGTAAGCCCCATGATGATCACGAAGACGCCGGCCGCCTTGAGCAGCAACGGCAGTGTGCCGACTAGAAATGAACCCAGCAGCGATGCGCTGGCGCCGAGGGCCGTGAATATGGTGGCGAATCCCAGTACGAAGAGCAACGCAGCTCCCACGGTGCGGCGCCGGTGAAAGCCTTCGCCCACCGAGACTCCCCCGATGTAGGACAGGTAGCCGGGAATCAGAGGAAGGCAGCAGGGGGAGGTGACCGAGATCACGCCGGCTAAAAAGGCCAGCGGAGCAAGCTCCACGTTAAGGCCTCACTCAATTAGAGCTTGCGGTAGCGCGGCGGTCCAGCATGATTTGGATCTGCGATTCGAGCACCGCCCGATCAATGGCGCCCAGGATCTTGGTGCCGCCGGTGCTGGCCAGCTCTTCTCCGGAACCGATACCGACAAAGGTCCAGTTGTGGTCGATGAAAAATGTTTCGGGTACACCCCTTACTCCGGTCTTGGTCCACAGCTCCAGCTCCGTGTCCCGGACGCTTGGGAAGGTGATGCCGAATTCGTCGACGAAGGCTTGAGCGTCGGCTCGCGAGTCCTGTACGTTCACTCCCAAGAATTGAACTCCCGCATCCTTGTATTTTTGCCAGGCCTCTTCCAGGATTGGGGCCTCCTCTCGACAGGGGACGCACCATGAAGCCCAAAAGTTGACCACTACCGGCTTGCCCCGCAGTTGCTGGCTGGACAACATCTCATCGGAGCCCAGCAGAGGCAGTTCAAACTCGGGAGCCTGACTACCTACCAGCTCGCTGGGCGGAGCGGTGCTGAACAGGCCGTAGCCCACAAATCCGACAAAAAGGGCGGGAACCAGCACGAACGCCGACAGTCTTACGAGCTTGCGCCTTCTTGCGTTTGTGGGGTCGATGGACTCCGCTCTCGAAGAATCTTGGGCCACTTTCGGATCTGGATCTCTCACGGCACTCGGGGCTGCAGGTCAGCGGTCGAGCGTGTAGGAAGGTGCCCGGCGCCGTCTCCCACAGGATCCAGTCTTGACGGCCGGTATGCGACACCGGGGATGTGCATACGAAGGCCCATCCGGTACTTAACTGTATCCAACGAGTACAAGGGCACTACCTTCCAAGTAGCCGCACTGATGTAAGTGCCATTACGACGACCTATAGTACTATCGATTTCAGCAGCATTTAGTCTTCAAAACAGGCCTAGACTGAGGTCGATTATTACTACGGACGATAGTATTAGCTGCAACGCTCGACTAGATTTGGAGAAGCTGTTTGAAAAGTCGCCTTATTTTCGCCGGATCGATAGTAGCGGCAGCCCTCGTGGCCCTGTTTGCGGGTGGGTTCCAGGCCTTCGATTTCGGCAGGGGGGAGGCATCCGTAGACCCGGCCTACGCCAACTCGCCGGCGGGCTCGCAGGAGAAGTTTGAGTACCTGAGCCAACAGCGCAGCAATAGCTGCAGCCTCCAGCCCGATACGGTGCTTGGATATGCCGACTCCAAACGACTGCAGGGTTCCTGCTGCTCACCGATGGACATGGGGGAGTACCGTCATCAGGTGGAAGATCTAGAGCAGTACCGAGCCATCTCGCAGATCCCCCAGGACCCATACGACATCCCGGCATCTCAGGCCAAGCAGTTGCTTTCCTATCGAGAGGAAATACAGCTGACCAAGCAGCAACAGTCGGTATACGACGCCGCGATGGAGATGTCGCGGGAGAAGGGTCCTTGCTGCTGCGAATGCTGGCGGTACTACGCGTTCGAAGGCATGAGCAAGCACCTGATCCAGGAACAGGGATGGGACAGCCCCGAGCTTGCCAACCTGATCGAGCTGGTGGACGGATGTGGTGGGTCCCACGCGGGTGACGACCATCATGGAGCTTAAGGAGGACGTAAGGGTTACAGGCTTGCGGTCCCTGCTAGGGCGCGCAGATTTTCTCGCCGCCTCGCTCGCAGGAGTGCTCGGCCTCGCGGCCGTTTACTACGGGTTGCTAAGCCGTGTGTCGGACTTTGGGCGCCTTGCCGACTCAATGAGCACGGAGCCCGCCTATCTGGCGGCAGTTTTGACGCTGATGCCCCTCAGCTTCGGGTTGTTCGGCCTGAACTTCGGCGTCCTGCTGACCCTGCGGCGCGCTAAGTTGAGATCTCGTGCCCAGGCAGGCAATGCGGTGGGAGCCGCGACCGGTGCCTTTGCGGCCGGTTGCCCGCTGTGTGGGGCCTATCTGCTGACGCTGTTGGGGGTCAGCTCGGGCCTGGCTGCGCTTCCATTTGGTGGTCTCGAGCTGTGGGTGGCTGCGGCAGGGGTAATGGCGTTTACGTTGTCCCGCTCCTTGGCTGCCCTCCGGGCCTGTAGCGGATCGCAGGACGTGGGCGCATGCGCAACCGCTGCTCCGTCAAAGCGCCGGGACGTTGTCGGGCTCACAGTTGCGGCCGTGCTCATAGCAAGCGTGCTGGCCTGGATGGTGCTGGTGAACGAACCGGCGTTTAGATGATCGACCGACGCGGTCCAGTAAACGGCCGTGTGGAACGGCCCAGTTTGGACGAAGTTTTTCTAAGGAGGTTTGAACTGGACGAGGTGCCAATGACCAGCAGGAAGTCATGGAAGGTCGTGGCAGCGGCCGCTTTCATGGCTCTTGGTTCCAGTGTGCTGTTGGTAGCAGGACCTTTGCACGCCGCGGGTCCGGAGCCTCCCAGTACACACGGCGGTGACCGGGACATGCAGCACATGATGGACGGTATGAGCATGGAAGAAATGATGTCCATGATGGGTGACGAGGACATGGCAGCCATGTGGTCGATGATGGGCAGCGGTAAAACGGGAGGCTCAATGGGCGGAGACGTCATGCATGGCTCCAGTATGGGCGGAGGCATGATGGGCAATACCCCCAAAGGCGGAAACGTCATGGATGACTGCCGAAACGTTTGCGACACCATGGGCGACAAAAGCACCGCGGATTAATGGTCTAGGGGGGTACGCCGAGCTTAGTCGCAGAGGGTTGCGCTTAGAGTACTATGCTATGTAGTAGCAACGGTGCGATGGAGGGAGAATGATCTGGCCGTAGATCAGGCAGAGCGCATTGCAGATAGCCAGGGCGTAGAAGACCGCAGGTTGCCGCAAAGGCCGGCTCGTACATCGGGACTGCGTGTCGTCGGCCGCATTTTCATGGCGGTTGGTGCTCTGGTCGTGTTGTTCCTCGCGTACCAGCTTATAGGTACAAATTTCATCACGGACCGGCAACAGAGTGCGCTGGCGGAGGATCTCGAGGCACGGTGGAGCACCACCACCGAGGTTGCAGAGGTTGCGGACCCCGGTGATGCTTTCGGCCTGATGCAGATACCCAAGATTGGCATGGACGTTGCCATGGTGGAAGGCATTGGGGTGGAGGCTCTAAAGAAGGGTCCGGGACACTATCCCGACAGCGCTATGCCCGGCCATCTGGGCAACTTCGTAGTCGCCGGCCACCGAACCACCTACGGGGCGCCCTTTTTTGATCTGGACCAGCTGGAAGTAGGTAACCAGATAAATGTTATAGACGGGCAGCGGCGACAGTTCACGTACATAGTGAGCGAATCCAAGGCCGTCGATCCCGCGGAGGTGGGAGTACTCGCCAAGACCGATGATGCTCGCCTTACGTTGATCACCTGCACGCCAAAGTTCTCGGCGGCTCAACGCCTGATCATCGTGGCAGAGTTAGTCGAAACCCCTGTCGGACTGCAAACGACCTCACCGCTGGCGGATGAGATCGATGGCCCGATTTAACGCGGTCGGATTGGATTGCCGGAGGCGCAGATGGCGTGCGCCGGGGGATGACGACGTTCATTCATTTGAGGCCGGAGATGATCGGCTAGTCCGAAATGGTTGAGCTGCTACTGAGCTGACACTGAGCGACTTGCAGCTCCCGGACCGATTCGTCCCCGCAGTGCGCTAGGTGGGCACCCGAGAAGCCAATAAGGCCGAAGACTCCTATAACGAGAGCCGTAGCAATCGCAGGATGCGTCGAATGCGTATCGGTGAGCAGCCGACGCACTCGAGCTACTTCGTTACCTTCGAAGCCGAGTGTGGCGCCGACCGACTCCAGGGCCAGGCCGGCGATGGCTTCTGCTACCAGCGTCCGGTCGCCGAGAGCGCGGGCCGCGTGCTCGTCGGCCAGTGACTCAAGGCTGGCCCGGACCATATCCGCAACCCACCTAAACGGCAAGAGCGGGATTCCGAGCGCGATTGCTTCGCAGATGAAGATGACCAATGGGTGACGGCCCCGACGGTGGGCCTCCTCATGGGCAAGGACGACCGGCTGCCACTCGGACCGCATTTGATCCATAAGTCCCTGGGAGATTACGACGCGTGGACGGATTAGCCCCGCGGTGAAGGCAAAATGTTGGTCCGAGCCGGCGAGAACCAAAGTGTCGGTGCCTGTTTGAGCGAATTTACGGGA
Source organism: Actinomycetota bacterium (assembly GCA_019347725.1). GTDB lineage: Bacteria > Actinomycetota > CADDZG01 > JAHWKV01 > JAHWKV01 > JAHWKV01. The sequence continues at coordinate 3,683 of JAHWKV010000022.1, read as the reverse complement.
TGCGGCCTGGCTTCTCCACGCCCTGATCACTCCAACGGCCAAGCCAAGGGGCGCTAGCGCCAGCAGTAGCAGTGTCAGCGACGCGCCGGGGTTGGCGAGCGGTTTGTCCACCAGGCCCATCAACAGCATGCCGCAACGATCCAGGAACGACTCGGAGGCCGGAATCTGCGCCAGGGCGGTCGATAGTGCCACCGCCAGCGCGGAGACGGGAACGAGCGCCAGTGCGGTGTTGGCAGCGATCGCAACCACCGCTTGCACTCGTGGTCTAAATCTCCAGATGAATCGGGATCCAGCCGGACTGACCAGCGCCGCCAGAGCGATCCAGCCGCCGAACAAAATGGCGAACTTCACTCTCGACGCTTCCTGCCCTTTAAGACGAGGTCCCGGAGCAGCTCGGCATCGTCCGGCTCGACCCGTTCGACGAACCGGGCCAACGCAGCCTTATGGTCACCGAACTCCGAAAGCACGCCGATCATGAGTTCGGCGGAGTAGTCCTCCCGGCTGAGTGCCGGCCAGTACGTATAGGGTCGCCGCTCTTCGCTTCGGCCCAGCAGGCCTTTGTCGTGCAGCCGGCTCATCACAGTCATGGTGCTGGTGTAGGCGAGTCGCCGCTTCGTGATCAGGTGCTCGTGAACCTCCGGCACGGTGATGGGCCGGTTTAGTTCCCACACGTAGTCCATGATCGCAAGCTCCAACTCGCCGAGTCGAGCACCCTTCAAGCGGTCTTCCTCCTGCGCCGATGGCCTGTGCACTGTGCTTGGGATCATAACCGGATTCTACAATTGAATACGACGGTACGTCGGAGTGATTAGGGGGCGAGGCGCTATCTGGAACCTTGCAGCTACAACAAGGGCGGTCGGCTCGGTGCTGAGCAAGACCGCTTTGGGCCTGCTGGTGGGACTTTCGTTTGTTGTAGCCACCGCATCGCCGGTGGCTGCTCACGCCGACCTGGTTAGCGCCACCCCCGCACCGGGAAGCGGCCTTCCTCAGGCGCCCGGCGCGGTAGTGCTTCGCTTTAACGAGCCCCTCAACTTACGCTTGAGCGAGATTCGCGTACTGGATTCGACCGGGGCCGATGTCGCCGAGCCGGGGACTGCAGCGGTGACCGGCGACGAGCGGGCTATGAAGCGAAAACTGGGCTTACTGGGCCCGGACAAGTACCGGGTGGAGTGGACGACGGTGTCGGCCGTTGACGGGCACTCCTTGCACGGGAGCTACTCGTTTGGCATCGGAACCTCGACCGCAGGCGACGAGACCGTTAGGTCCGGGCCGGTGGATTCAGAGGGGTGGCTCGGGCTACTCGGCCGGTTCCTGGCCCTAACCGGTCTCAGCCTGTGGATCGGCTCAACTCTGCTCGCCAAAGTTGCCCAGCGCATCGACGTGCCGCAGCAGAGGCTTCGGTTGATCCTGCGGGCCGGTCCCATGCTTGCCTTCAGTGGGGTGGTGCTGTCCGTCGCTTCGTCGGCCCTTGTCGCTTCCGGGTCGCTGGCTGCCGTCGGCGACGTGTTATTCGGTGGACGGTCTGGTCTATGGCGCCTGGCACTTATGTCGGTCGCCGCTTTGGCTGTATTGCTGGGATCCGCAAGGACCGGGCCCAGCGGGTTTTTAGCGCTGGTCGCTGTGGTCAGCGAGGCCGCATCCGGACACGCCGCGTCTTCTTCCAATCCGGCTGCGGCAACCCTGTCGTTCGCACTGCATCTGGGAGGCGTGGGCGTGTGGGTCTTCGCCATCGTCGCTGCGGCTGTTTCCTCCCACCAACTGCGAACGGTGCTGCGGGAATTCACGCCTTACGCGGTTGGCGCCGCGGCCGTGGTGGCGCTGACCGGATCGGCCAACGCTCTGATCGAGCTGGGTCACCTAAGTGACCTGGCGACCACATCGTATGGACGTGTTGTAGCACTAAAGATTGGAGTTTTTGGCGTAATGGCGGCGCTTGGGCTCACGCATTATGCCATGCGGCGTGGCTCGGGGAACCGGGCGACGGGTTTAAAGTTTGCGATTAGAAGCGAAGTGGGAGCGGCCGCTTTCGCCCTGGCTCTGGCGACAACTTTGGTCAGCTTTCCCAACCCGCCTGGGGAGGCCGAGGCTACCGGCGGCGGCGACGAACTCGATACTCTTGCTCGGATGGCGGGAGGCGATGCGCTTTCCGTCGCCCGGGCCTCCGGGCCGTTCGTTGTGGGGCTCACCATAGCCCCTCCCAAACCCGGGTCGATCGACGTTCGAATCGATGTACTAGGCGTTGATGCCGGCGACGGATTACGGGGTGCCACCCTCACCGCGGTGGCCGATAACGGCTCAAAACTTGAGGTTCCACTCGGGCCCTGTGGATTGGGTTGCTTTAAAGGCGAGGGCGTCATCGACTCTGAGGGTCGCTGGAATTTCGAGGTGTCTTTTGACTCGAACCGGGGACCGGCCAAAATCCAAGAGACCCTTTCCTTGCCGGCCCCGGATGGCGATGAGGAGCTGCAGAATGTCATCGCGGCGATGGAGCAAGTCACCTCAGCGCGGATGCGGGAGGAGTTGACCGGCGAGGTGGGCGGACCACAGGTGCGCAGCGAATATGTCTTCGAGGCTCCGGACAAGATGACGATCGCCATCAACCAGACCCGGCAGGTCGTCATCGGAAAGCAGCGTTTTCGCCAGTCCGAACCCGACGCGGCCTGGACGGAGGGATCGTGGCCGGGCTCGGGCTTTAAGTGGCCTAAGAATTACTACCGGTCGTTTTGGCGTGATCGGGTAGCCGTGCGTGTCCTGGGGACGCGTATGGTGGATGGCCGCGATCTGCTGGAGATCGCCTTTTTGCGGCCCGACCTTCCGGCGTGGTTCAGGCTGCAGGTTGACCCATCGCAGATGGTGCTAAAGAGCCAACAGATGCGTGCCCAAGGTCACATCATGGACCACTTCTACCGCGATTACGGCGAGAGCTTCGACATTCGGCCCCCGCGTGAGTAGGTGACGTCACAGGCAAGGACCATGCTGTACCGAGCAGTCCTAAGCTAGCTTCCCTTGCGAATGGCGGACCAAGAGTCACCGCCGTCGATCGTCTGGTAGATGGTCGTGGCACCGGCCGCGTAAGCTCGCTGCGGATCTTCGCCGCTGATTGCTATGGTGCCGATCACTTGTGAATCCGGCATGCCCTTTGACGCCGGTGTAAAGGTTTGGCCGCCGTCAGTGCTTCTCTGCATGCCCTTTTGCTCCGTGTATATGTACAGATGGTTGGCGTCCGTGGGGTTAACCCCTACCGTTGTGGCCCCTTGTTCAATAACCGGGTTCCAGGTCCCGGCGGAGTCGTCCGAGCGAAAAAGGCCCACAGTCGTTCCTGCGAATACCACATTCTTTTTTGCCGGTCCGGCGAACGAGAGTATGGGACCTTGCAGGCCCTGCGGGGAAAGCGCTTGCCAGGAACGCCCGCCGTCGCCGGATTTAAACAGCCCTCTGCCCCCGGAGTCCCAGCCGAACATCATCTCCGGGTCGGCATGGCTAAGGGTCATAGCGTGAAAGTCGACCGGCGGATCGGCAACCTCGCTCAACTGCTCCCAGTCCTTACCGTTGGTGGATGACTGGACGCCGAGATTTCCTCCCGCCTGCGGATGGCCGCTGCGGTACAAAGTGGTGTTTTTCGGCTCAAGAGTAAAGCCCATATGGTCGCTACGGTCGTCGCCGACCAACATCCAGTTGTCCTC
>JAHWKV010000229.1 GCA_019347725.1 Actinomycetota bacterium | reverse complement strand
CGCCGGACCCGATGGCTCAACGAATCTCGAGGTGGAGGACGCCCTTGCCTTGGTGGGGACTTCGGTGGCGCAAAACGCGCTCACTCGGCAGGTGGAGGGGGGCGAAACGGACAGGCTTGGGACCGGTCGCGTAGCGGCGATCGCAGCGGTGCCGGTCATGAGCCCGGAAGGCGCAGATGTTGCGGGTGTAGTGGTGATGGGCCGCCTCATCGACGAGGAATACCTGGAGGAGCAGCGTGAGGCGCGCGGAGGCCAGGCCTTTTTGATCACTCGAACCGAGGTGCTGGCCGGCACAACCGATCAAAACGAAGGCGTTCTCCCGACCGATCCCCGCGCAGTGCAGCCCCTATTCGAAAGAGGCGCGCGCATCGCTGTCAATAACACCGTCGGCGGGAGAGATGTCTTTAGCACCTACGTTCCTTTGGAGCGAAATGGCGAGGTAATCGCAGCGTTGGTGTTCAGCTCTCCCTCCGGAGTGCTCGGCCTTGCGCAGACAAACGTGGCTACGCCCTTGTTTTTCATCGCACTGTGGGCGACAGCCATGGGAGGCGGACTGTCGCTGTTGTTCGGCTCCCGGCTTACTCAACCCATCAGGGACCTAACCGCTGCCGCCGATCGGGTTAGGGAAGGGGACCTGAGCGCCCGGGTGTCGTTGGGCACCGCGGATGAAGTAGGGGTGCTCGGGGACACGTTCGACGAGATGACCGAGGCGCTCTCGTCGCTGACCCGCGATCTCAGGGAGACGGCCGAGGAGCAGCTGGAGTTGCGGCGAAGATTGGAAACCATACTGCAGTCCATGACCGACGGCGTCGTGGCCGTTAACGACCAGGGCACTATTGTGGCCTTCAACCGGGAAGCGGAACGGATTCTTCAGATGCCGCAATCGACCGCCGTAGGCAGCAACGTTCGCGAGGTGGTCAGGATCTTCGATGCATCGGGGGCGCCGGTGGCCCCGGCCATATTCGATTTGGCCAGCGGATCGGTGAGCGGACTTGCAGTTACCCGGGAGCGTTCGTCGCGGCCTGTGGTGGTGACCTCCGCTCCGGTCGAGGACGACGAAGGGGAGCTCCTCGGTGGGGTGGCCGTACTGAGGGATCTCACTCGTGAAGTCGAGGTGGAAAAGATGAAGACGGAGTTTCTGGCCAACATCTCGCACGAGCTGCGCACCCCGATTACGCCTATCAAAGGTTACTCAGATATTTTGCGGCGCAAGGAGGTCCCGCGCGAGCAGGCGGTGCAGTTTGCAGAAGAGATCTCCGCGTCGGCGGAAAGGCTGGAGCGAATCGTGGAGATGCTCGTGGACTTCTCGGCCATGGAGGCCGGCCGGCTTTCCCCCCAGAAGGTCTCGGTTGATTTCGACCAGATCGTCGATGGAATCGTGCGGAAGTGGTCGCACACCGCCCCCAGGCATTCCTTTGAGCAGCACGGCTTTGATCGACTGCCCCGGGTGGACGTCGATCGTAGGCTGGTTCCGCTGGCCATCAACGAATTGGTAGACAACGCAGTCAAGTTCAGTCCCGACGGTGGAAAGGTGGCACTGGTTGCTCAACACGTCGATCTGGGTCAGGGCAGGGGAGAGGTCCGTATCTCGGTGACGGACGAAGGCATAGGTATAGGTGAGGAGCAGCTTTCTAAAATCGGCGGGAACTTCGTCCAGGGCGACGCATCGGAAACTCGCGCCTACGGCGGTCTGGGGTTGGGGCTGGCTTACGTTCGCCGCATCGCCGAAAGCCACGGAGGACGCTTAGAGGTAGACAGCGCTCCGGATAAAGGCTCCCGCTTTACCTTGGTTTTTCCGGCTAACGAACCTCCTGCATCTCGGGTTCGCCAGGTCCTTGGGAGCAGCTCGTGAATCTATCCAAGGTCGCTGCGATGCTGCTCGCCCTAACTCTGGTGGGGGGCGCTTGCTCCACAGGTAGGGGCCCAGATGTGGTGGGAGAGGTTGCTCCGGTACAGGGCCAAATAGTGTTGATTCGAGACGGCGAGGAGCTCGAGGTGGTCGAGTCCGAGGAGGTCGGGGCCGGGGACGTGTTGTCCGTGGCCGCGGATTCGGTAGCACTCCTTCATCTACGCTCCGGTACCGAGTTGGAGTTGCGCACGTCACAGCTAACTGTGTTGGACGAAGGCACGGTCGAACTTGAGTCCGGCACCGTTTTGGTGACTTCAGCGACCGATGCCGAGGTTCGGGCGGCCGGCGTGGCCTCTACGGCCGGCTCCGGCAATGTGCGATTTGATCTCGGCGAGATGCTGCGTGTCGCAACGTATAACAATGACGCAGTGCTGTCTGTATCTGCCGATGTCGACGCGGACGTGCCGAGCTACTGGCAGGCTGTCTACGCCGAGAACGGGTCGGTTCTTAGCGCCGGTCCGCTGCAGTTTTCCAGAGAAGACCCCATCGACCGCCGCTTACTGGCCATAGCCCTGCAGGTCGACTCCGATTTGGGTAACCTCCTGCGGGGATTGGAGCCTCAGCTTGCCGAAGCGGGAGAGCCGACCGTGACTGCGTACGTGGCGGGTCAAGGGATACCGCCAGCGCTGCTAACTGCTTTTCCCGATTCGTCGAAATCCGATCTGCTGGTTGCTCTGGCCTTTGCCCGGCAGCGCATCGATGCCCTGCCGCCGAACCTAGGCGAGAGATTTGAGCTGTTCCTCTATCTTCGCAGCCGGGGCTCAACCTGGGGGTTGTTGGCGCAGCAATATTCTTTGAGCAGCGACGATGTCCTGGCCGGCCTGGAGCAGGAGATCGTTGCGGTTTTGTTTCCACTCTCCGAAGAGGTTGCGCCGGGTGGTGAGTTGGTGCCCAGGCCGGAGGAGCCTCCGGCCCCGACTGCACCGCCACCGCCTCCGGCGCCCTCCCGGCCTCCCCCCGCCCCGGGAGAGCCCGAGCCCACGCAACCGCCGCCACCGCCGGGTTCGGATCCGCCGCCTGGACTTCTACCTGACGAACTGGTGCGTATCGTTGATGAGCTGTTCGGCCTGGTGGACAATTTGTTGTAGAGCGTCCGATCGGGGACTTAAGGATCCGTCGATATTCCGGCCCCGGCCGTTAGTCTTGAAGGGTTGATAGCGCTCGGCGCAAGGAAGTGAGAATGGATCCGGAGGAAGTAGAAGAACGTCAATTCCTCGTCACGCTGCGGGGCTATTCACGCGACGAGGTCGAGGCTTTTAAATCTGAGGTTGCCGGGTACATTCGCGGCTTAACGGCCGAGCTGGCCGCCACCGCCGAGGAGCTCCACAACGTCAAGGCGCGGCTTGAGGAGATC
>JAHWKV010000228.1 GCA_019347725.1 Actinomycetota bacterium | reverse complement strand
CCCGGCGCCCCAGTGGGTGCCGACAAATACCGCCGAACCCAAATCGAGCTCCCTCAACAGAGCCAGCAGGTTCTCTTCGTAGTCAACCGGTGACTGTACGCTCGAGCGCGACTGCACCGCGATGGCGCGGAAGCCGTTGGACGCAAGCGCCGGCAGCACCCAATCCCACACCTCGGCGCCCTGATCCTGATCGCCGACCAGGATCACCGCAGGACCGAAACCCTGGGCCCGAAACTGGATCGGTCCGTCGACGCCGGGCACTTCATCGTATACCACCGGGTACAGCTCCAGCGCGTACTCGTCGACCATGGCCGCTGCGCTCGGTGACGAGCCCACAGGGAACGGTACATAAGCGCTGCGCTCGTGAGGGGCGGCGGGTTGCCGCTTGTGCATCCGGTACACGGCAAACACTGCAACTGCCGCGTAGTTCAGGCCCAACACCGTGTAGAGAGCAGACGGCCCGAAGAGTTGAATAGCGGTCGCACCGACCGCGGGTCCGGCCACCGCTCCGAAGCCGTTGATGAGAATCATCCGAGCCCCTGCAGCCACCACATGCCCCGGCTCCATGTAGTCGTTCACGTAGGCATTGGCCACCGAGTACAGCGGATAGGCGACTCCGCCCGCAATAAAGGTCAGCAGCACGACAACCAGCACGTTGCCGGGTCCCGCAAACGCCGCTGCCCCGGCCGCCGCGGCGCCCGCCACAGCTGTCGCCAGCAGCACCCGGCGGCGGTCGGTGCGATCCGACCACCTGCCCAGCGGTATCTGCAGAACCAGACCTCCGATAAGGGCGGCGGAGATCAGCGCCGCTATACCCCCCTGATTCAGCCCTGCAGAGGCCCCATAAACTGCGCCCGCCCCCAACATGGCCGCGCCCGTAAAGCCGGCCACGGAAGCGGCTACCGGGGCCAGCGGCGCCACCTTCAGCAGCTCCCAGAAGGACATGGGTTCTGGATCGGGGATGTGCGGAGCAAAAACCGTAGCCAGGGAAATGGGCACAACGGAGAGTGAGACCAAAACCGACGCCATTACAAAGGCCGACGCCGCCGCCGGGTTGGACAGGGCAAACAACAGCTGACCCATCGCGGCCCCGCCGGTAACAATCACCATGTAGCTACTAAGAAGACCGCTGCGGGTGGCGTTGGTGGATGCGCCGTTCAGCCAGGTCTCCGTGGCTATAAACAGGCCGGATACGCACAATCCCGTCAGCGCCCTCAACAAAAACCAGGTAACCGGGGCCGCCTGCACGATATGCAGGACGACCGAGCACGATGCCAGGGAAGCCAGACCCGCGAAAACCCGGATGTGACCGACACGCCCAATGGTCGACGGCGCCCACAAAGAACCCAGCAAAAATCCAAGATAGTAGCCCGCCAGGATGATTCCGGTCACCGACTCACTGAAGCCCTCCAGCGCGCTCCGGATACCCAAAAGCGTCGACGTGAGACTGTTTCCGATCATCAGCAAGCTGAACGCAGCAAGCAACGGAAAAGCGTCGCGCAGAGATCCGCGCAAACCAACGCGTAGAGCTTGGGCCATGTGACCAATTAACCATGTCCGGACGCGATGGGAAAACCTGGGTAACGGAAAAACCGCTACTCCCCCGGTTCTGCCGCCCGATCCTCGGCCCGGATGGCCACAGCCCAGCCCTCGACGTCATCTTCAGCAGCCAGATTCAGGTTCCACCCGGCCCCTATGCCGGCGGGCTCAAACCAGTACCACTTAAGCCGCTGTATCTCTTCTCCGAGCAGGTCCGGGTCGGGCGGCCAGGGTAGATCGCATAACGCGGCCGTGGCCCACCAAGCCGCGGATCTCCCGGCTGCAGCGCCTCGGCGGCGCCCATGAGCGCCACCGCTGGCCGCGGCCCAACCCATCAACGACAACGCTTGAGCGCTGTCAACCTGCCCTATCAAGAACTCACCGGCTCCTACCGCTGCGACCGCCGCGGCTGCCGTACCTTCGACAACCGCTACATCGGAGCGTCCGTTCGACGCAGCCACCCACGGCGTGACCAGGTCCATCCATGCGCCCTCGAGGTCGTGTTCATCCAACCGCTCCCCCGGATTAGGTGTGCCGGGGTGGAGCTTGGTGTCGATCTGGGGAGCAGGGGCGTGGACCTTACTTTCCCGGTAGACGGCGACCTGATATTCGGGCTCCCAGGACTGCAGCACCATCGGCAGCTCCAGGACCTCGGCCCAAACCTCGGGCCGCTCCCGCAGGTCCTCGCCCCGAAGCACGCGCTCGGCCGCCACCACCCCAATGACCAGCGGCGACTCCAGGTAGGGCAGGAGCTCATCAAAGGCGTGGGTGGACGCCGCCACCTCGGTCAGCGGGCCGTGGGCAAAGCGACCTGCATCCGGACCCAGAACGCCGGCGGCGTACTCGGCCGGCGCCTGCAGAGCCAGCCGGTAGTCGATGTGTTCGGCAATCGGCCACAGCTGTTTGCCCCGCTCCACCGCTTGCCTGCATCGAAGGGCAAGCTGCACCAGGTCCTCCCACGCTCGCCGCTCGCACAAAGCGTCGACCCGCCTCAGCAAATCAATGGGTTGGGCGGCCTCGACCAGCGCACCGGTATTGTCGTCGCTCATACCCGCAGAGTAGCAGCGCTTACCCGGCTGAAGACTGCGATCTCAACCGGGTCGCTTGTCACAGAGAAGGCGTCCACTAGACTGAGGGGCGTGCTCTCTCCTCTGTTGACCCAGGCAACGGGCGTTCACGCCGTCAAGGGCGAAGGCGTCTACCTGTACGGACCCGACGGCGAACAGTATCTGGACTTTACCGCCGGCATCGGCGTGACCAGCACGGGGCACTGTCACCCCAAAGTCGTCGAGGCGGCCCAAAACCAGGTCGCCACCCTCATCCACGGCCAGTACACCACCGTCATGCATCCCCGCCTGCTGGAGCTCAGCGAACGGCTCGAGACGGTGATGCCCGGGGACATCGACTCGTTTTTCTACGCCAGCGCCGGCACTGAGGCTGTTGAGGCCACGCTGCGGCTGGCCCGCCACGCCACCGGCCGCCCCAAGGTAATCGTCTTCCAGGGCGGATTTCACGGCAGAACCATGGGGTCGCTGTCGATGACCACCTCAAAGAACGGTCTGCGCCAGTCCGAGAAAGATGAAGAACCCTAAGACGTCCGTCGCCGTCGTGATGAAGATCGTCGCCGACGTCGCCGGATCCTTCCCGATCCGGTCGAGCACTAGCGGAATGGTCGTCCCGAAAAAGCCGGCGATGACGAGGTTCAACACCATCGACACGCCGAGTATGAGGCC
>JAHWKV010000227.1 GCA_019347725.1 Actinomycetota bacterium | reverse complement strand
CTGTTCACCCCCATTTTCGCCGCGTCGAGAATCGCCGGCTGGACCGCTCACGTCAACGAACAGCTGGGCGATAACCGGCTAATTCGCCCCGACTCCAACTACATTGGCCCCCCGATGAGGGAGTTTGTGAAGCTCTCGGACCGCTAGAGAGGAACCAGCCGTGGCCGAAGACCTCGCCGAAGTCCACCGGATCGCCTCCGAGGGCCTGGCCGCCAAGGTCCAGCGCATAGGCGACGACCAGTGGGGCCTGCCCACGCCCAACACCGAGTGGAATGTACGCGACCTGATCCAGCACCTCACCTACGGCGCCAGCTGGGTGGCGCCATTGCTGCGTGGCGAGACGCTCGCCGAGGTCGGCGACCGCTACGAGGGCGATCTGCTCGGGGACGACCCCAAGGATTCTTTCCGGCTGGCCTCAGAGGCCGCGGTGGCCGCCTGCCTGGAGCCGGGGGCGATACAGCGCACCGTCCACACTTCGCAGGGGCCCATCCCGGCCGAGGATTACCTTCTGCAGCGCATCGCCGACCTCGGCATGCATACATGGGACCTGTCCCGCGCGATCGGCGCCGACGAGACGCTCAACCCGCGGGTCGTTGCGGTAGGACGCAGGCTGCTTGCCGAACACGGCGAGCAGTGGCGGTCCGGTGGCGCCCTGGCGGCCGTCGTCCCGGTCGGACCCGATGCCGATGACCAGACCCGGTTCATCGCCGAGTCCGGGCGCGATCCCAATTGGACGCCGGCTTAGTCGAGCGCCCGGCGGCGAAATCCACGCATACCCGCCCATCCGATAACGGTGATGGCGAATACCAGCATCCCTACGCACAGGACCGGCGGCATATGCGGGACCTCCGGTACCAGGGCAGCGCGCATCCCCTCGCTCACGTAGGTTAGCGGGTTAAGAGTGGTGATCACCTGAAACCAGCGCATCCCGTCCAATGACGGCCAGGGATACTGGCTGGCACCGGTGAACAGCAGCGGCGTAAACACCAGCGAGAACACGATGTTGATGCGGTTGGCCGGCACCGATGTCCCCATCAGCAGGCCCATGGCCGAGCCGACCAGCGAGCCTAGGATCACCATTAGGATGAACAACGGCGCGGCCCCCGGGCGCCAGGGAATTGACCCCAGTATCAGCACCCCGATCGGCAGCATCAGCGCAGACGCCACCAAGGCCCGCAAGGCGGCGTAGACGATTTTCTCCACCGCGACCAAGGCGGTCGGCATCGGCGCCAGCAGCCGGTCTTCGATCTCCTTGGTGTATGCAAAGTCAATCACCAGGGGAAACGCACTGCTTTGCAATCCGGTCACCACCGCGGTGAGCCCCACCAAGCCCGGGAACAGCAGCTCGGCATAACCCTCTTGGGCATAGCCGAGATCCGTGAGAATGCGCCCGAAGACGAACAGCAAGAACAGCGGCTGCAAAATTACCTGGGCGAGAAAAGTCGGTAGTTCCTTGGAGGTCACGTACAGGTCCCGGTACAGCACGGCCCAAAACGCTCGCCCGACCCTAGGTCGCTGCCGGTCGACGGGTGCGCTCATCGCAGCGCCTTGCCGGTCAGGCTGATGAACACGTCCTCCAGCGTCGGTTTACCGATACGCGCATCGGTCAGATTCATCTGGTGGTCGGTGACAACTTTGGTTACCGGCACCAGGAGCGTGGAGGCCTCCCCGCTTACGTAGAGCCGGGTGCGCAGACACCCCTCCGACGTGTCGTCGTCCACCGTTTCGACATTCTCCACACCCTCGAGCATCTGGAATGCCTTTACCGCTTGCGCGAGATCCCCGCCGGCCAGCTCCACGGTTACGTCCAGGGTTTGGCTCCCGGGCAGCGCTCTGGTAAGCGACTTGGGTGTGTCCAGGGCCAGCAGCTTCCCGTGGTCCATGATGCCCACCCGGTCCGACAGCTCGGCGGCCTCATCCATATCGTGGGTGGTGAGCACGATGGTGACGCCTCGCTCCCGCAAGGCCCGGACCCGCTCCCACACAAACAGACGGGCGGCAGGGTCCAAGCCGGTGGAGGGCTCGTCCAAAAACAGCGTCATCGGCGAATGCATCAGAGCCCGGGCGATCATGATCCGCTGGGCCTGGCCGCCGGAGACGAACTCCGGCTTGGACGCGGCGCGGTCCGCCAGGCCGAACTGGTCGAGCAGCTGCGCAGCCCGAGCCTTGGCTTCGGGGCGGGGCACTCCGTGGTAGGCAGCGTGGAACAGCAGGTTGTCCCGAATCGACAGAGCTCGGTCCAGGTTGTTGCGCTGCGGCACCACTGCAAGCATGGAGCGAGCCGTCACCGGATCCAAAGTCACATCCACTTCCCCTACCAGGGCGCAACCGGAGGTCGGCTTCACCCGGGTGGTCAGCACCCCCACTGTTGTCGTCTTGCCGGCGCCATTGGGGCCCAACAGTCCGAATATCTCACCCACCGGCACCGAGAAGGAGATGCCGTCGACGGCGTTAGCCTGGGACTTGGGGTAGCGCTTGACCAGGTTCTCCACCTCAACGGCACGCTCGGTCACCACGTAAGCTCCAGGTCGGTACATCCGAAGAACTCCGCCAGGCTCTGAGCCTCAGTGCGGATGGACGCAATCACCCACTCAGGCAATGGCCCGAACGGCTGTACTTCAACCTTAAGCCGGCTGCCCTTGGATTCGCGGGACCAAGTTCCCTTCATCCGGCCGTCCACCAGCACCACCGGTGAGATCCATCCCTGGGGACGGTAGACGCGCGCGCGGTTTTCCCCGGCGATTAAATGCCAGGCGTGCTTGGTAGCCGCTATCACGTACTGGTCAAACGCCGGCAAGAGGTTGACCAGGCGTTCTTCAGGTAGTGATCGTAGGTGCCCAGGCCGGCCTGCCACAGCGCATAGTCCGCGGCAGGAAGCACATGCAGGGTGCCCCGCATCGCCCAAGTCCTGACCAGAATACGACTTTTCCAAAGTGCGTCCGACAAGTCTCCCAAAGCCAGACCTTGTACCCGAGCCCACAACGCGAGCTCTGCCGACGACAGCAGCTGAGCATGCAGTCCGCACAGATCTCCGACCACCTGTGCGATCGACCCCGCCGGCACTCGGTGATCGAGGTACTGGCGGCGCAGGCGCGACGCCGTCGCGGAGAGGGGCTCCCACCCCGAGATCCGATGGCCTACCACCGCGTAGACGCGGGGCTCGGGTCGCTCCCGGCGAGCGGCGTCCAGCAGCGCCGAGACCACCTCCGCCAGGCGGTCCCGGTCCGCGCGCTCGACGGCGTCGTCAGCGAGGAGGAGCAGCTGCGTGCGCGGCGCGA
>JAHWKV010000226.1 GCA_019347725.1 Actinomycetota bacterium | reverse complement strand
CGGGCGATGGCGCGGTGGCACTTCGCGTGGAACAGATGGCCGGCGGGGCAGCCTTGAGTACGGCCTCGAGGGAGTCCGGACGCCTGGGGAAACTCCTTGCCTGCCTGGGCCGGCGATTTCCCGGGGCGTCTGTTCGCTCAACCCAAGAGCTGCTGGCGGTCAGCGATTGGCCCGTAGGCTCCGTCAACATGGTACGCGGCGCCGAGATCGCTCTGGCGTCGACGGGATTTGTCGTGGGGCTGGCCACGGGTGTGGGGGCCTGGGCGGTTTCCCCTGCCCTGGCCCTGGTGGGTCACAGGCTCCCAAAAATGGTGCTGGAGATGCGGTCTAGGCGCCGGCGGGACCAAATAGCCGTCGCGCTGCCCGACGCAGTGGACTTGCTGGTGGTGTGCGCTCAAGCGGGTCTGAGTGTGGCCGTCTCGCTAAAGCGTGTGAGCGTCCACGTGCCGGGCGCACTGGGTAGGGAGCTGCAGCGCACGCTCGAGGAGGTCGAGCTGGGAGCGCCGCGTCCTGAGGCCCTGGCCAAAATGGCCAAGCGGAATCAGGTTTCGGAGCTAGAGGCGCTCGTTGGGGTGTTGAACACCGCCGAGCGGTTCGGAATAGGGGTCGTGGGCTCTCTGCGGACCTTTGCGGAGGAGGTGCGCATACGCCGGCGGCATGCAGCGGAAGAGCAGGCGCGCCGAGCTCCGGTGAAGATGCTGTTCCCGCTGGTGTTCCTCATCCTTCCTGCGTTCATTCTTCTAACGGTGGTGCCGATGCTGCTCAGCGCCTTTTCTTCGCTCAGCATCTGAACCACTGAGCCTCCGGACCCCCGGACCTGCAGAGGCTTTTTTGCCGAAGCGCGAACAAATCTTCTGGATAAGTCTGGCAATAAGCGCCGCCTCTGACATATAATGGCAATTACTGGTAGTGAGTCAACGCTTCCCCATCCATCACTTCGACGAGGAAGGAGCCTGATCAATGGAGCAACTGAAAGGGGACACAGGACAAACCACCGCCGAGTATGCGCTGGTGCTGCTGGCTGCAGCTGCGATTGCGTTCATCTTGATCAGCTGGGCTAGCAGTGACGAAGCGGGCCTTAGCGAGTTCTTCACCAGCATCATCGACAACATCAAGGGCCAAATCTCCGCATAGGTCGTGTGTCGGCATAGGGGGTGCAGCGCCCAAAGCAGGCTGTCCGCAGAGCCCGGCCAGGCGACGGTGGAGCTGGCCTTGGTGCTGCCGCTGGTGTTGTTCTTGGTTCTGGGACTTCTGCAGGTCGGCGTCATGGTGCGGGACCAGATCATGGTCTTGGGGGCGGCCCGGGAAGGCGTGCGGCAGGCGATAGTCACGCCGGACCAAGGCAAGATCTCCGCCGCGGCGTCTGCAGCGGCCCCCGGTCTTGCCCTTACGGTCAACGTCGAGAGGGGTACCCAGCGCGGAGATCCCGCCAGGGTGGAGGTCAGCGCCCCGCCGGCCCAGGTGCCGGTCGTCGGCGCCATGGTGGGCGGCCTGACGCTGCGGGCCTCGGCCGCCATGCGGATGGAACGCTCGGACGATGCGCCGTGAGGTCCTTTGGAACGCGGGAGCGGGGCAGCGCCTCGGTTGCTCTGCTCGGCGGCGTCGCGATGGTCATGGTGCTGTTGGTGGGGTTAACCGATTTGGCGGCCCTGTTCGTGGCCCGCGCCCGGGCGCAGACCGCCGCCGACTTTGCATCCCTGGCCGCGGCTGCAGAACTGATACCGGCTATCGGGATCGACCCTCACCAAAAAGCCGGTGAGTACGCATCGGCCAACGGTGCAACGCTCATTTACTGCGAGTGCGAGATGGGCACCACCAGCGCAGTGGTCACGGTGTCGGTACCAGTCAGCATGGTGTTACCGGGCCTATCGGACACCACGGAGGTAACTGCCACAGCCCGGGCGGATGTAAACCTGCCGTCCAGCGCTTCTTAGGGCGGCGGTCGCTAGAGGGTGCTGTCCGAACCGGGGCCTTGAGCCTCCTCCTCCTCGTACTGCTTCGGATCCGTGAGGTCGAGGATCACCTCGGGATGGGGGAGGTCTTCCAAAACCTCATGCTTGGGCGTGGTCTTCAGCGATGCCACGACGGTTATCACCAGCGTGCCGACGATTACACCCAGCGACAGGCTGATGGGTGCGTGCCAAAAATCCGCCGCCAGCATCTTTACCCCAACGAACGCCAGGATGAACGCCAGGCCGTATTTGAGCAGGTGGAAGCGCTCGATGCTGGAGGCCAGCAAAAAGTACAGAGCTCGAAGGCCCAAAATCGCAAAGACGTTGGAGGTCAGGATGATGAACGGGTCACGGGTGATGGCGAAGATGGCGGGTATGGAATCCACGGCAAAGGCCACGTCGGTCGCCTCGATGACCAGTAGCACGACGAACAGCGGGGTGGCCACGCGTTTGCCGTTCTCCCTGACAAAGAGCTTCTGGCCGTGGTACTGGCTGGTAGTGGGAAATGTCTTTTTGAACAGCTTTAGCACCGGGTTGTCCTCGGGGTGGACCGAGTCGGTGCCTCTGCCGATTTTGTAAGCGCTGTACAGCAGCAGCAACCCCATCAGGTACAGGACCCACTCGAAGCGGTTGATCAGGGCGATGCCGGCGAAGATGAACAGCCCGCGGAAGATTATGGCGCCCAAGATGCCGTAGAACAGCACCTGGTGCTGATGCTCGGGGCGTACCCGGAAATACGAAAAGATCACCAGGAAGACAAAGATGTTGTCCACCGAAAGTGCCTTCTCTATCAAAAAGCCGGCGAAGTACTCCCCGGCGGACGTGGGGCCCATCCAGAAAAAGACGCCGATCCCGAAGGCGATGCCGAGGCTGATCCAGATGGTTGCCCAGATCCCGGACTCCTTGATGGTGACCGCCTTGGCCTCGGCGTGGAAGACCTTGAGGTCGATCAACAGCGCGGCGAGGACGAAGGCAAGGAAGCCGGCGTAGAGCCAAGGAGAGTGTTCCAAGGACTGTTTCGCTAGAGTCGGAAGGACGCGAAAGCGTCAGTGAATACCATCATCTTTCACTCTAGTGTAGATGTCTCCCGGTGCAGGGAAGACCACGCTCGCCCGACCGGCCGAACCCGTTGAGCCCGGAATGGTCAAATTCTTGATGTTGCCCGGGTCGATGTCCCTGGCCAGCATCGCCAGTTGCACGATCTCCGACAGCGGCACGTCGGTCTGTACATGCCGGCGCGCGGCCTTTATGTAGTCGAAGACGCGGTGCAGATTCCCCGCGGTTTCTACCCGGAACTTTGTGTGGACCGCCTGCATGAAGATTCCCTGGTTTTCGGTCCTGCTGAAGTCACCGCGCGGGG
>JAHWKV010000225.1 GCA_019347725.1 Actinomycetota bacterium | reverse complement strand
TCTTTCAAGCAGTTCCAGGAGATTTTCTCGACCACCGGGGCCAGCCACTTCGCCAGCGGCTGGGTATGGCTGATGATCGCCGCCGGCGAGCGCAAGCGCAAAGACCAGAAAAAACTGCTCATATTGAGCACGCCCAACCAGGACTCACCGCTGATGGGAGGCCACACCCCCATCCTCGGCTTGGACCTGTGGGAGCATGCCTACTATCTCAAATACGAGAACAGGCGCCCGGAGTACATCAAAGCGTTCTGGAACATAGTCAACTGGGAAGAGGTGCAGACGCGCTTCGGCGAGGTGGACACCGTCTCGGTACAGCCCGGCATGTTTAAGGGCAAAACTCTGGAACGCTAGACGCCGGTCGGCTCTTAGACGTCCAGGAGATCGGCAAGGCCCTGCTCGTCAAGTAGAGGTATACCCAGCGTCTCGGCGCGGGCAAGCTTGGAGCCGGGGTTCTGCCCGACCACGACATAGCTGGCCTTACGAGAGACGCTGGAGACGACTTTACCGCCGGCCGCCTCGATGATGCGGCCGGCTTCATCCCGGCTCCACCGTTCGAGTCCGCCGGTCAACACAAAGCTCTGGCCGGTGAGCGGCCCCCGGACGATCTTGGGACGCTGATGCTCCATGACCACTCCTGCGGCCCGCATCTTACCCAGGATCCTCTTACTTGCCGGGGAGGCGAAAAAGTCACGGATCCGCTCGGCGACGATGGGGCCGATACCCTCGATGGCGGTCAGCTCCTCCTGCGACGCCGCCGCAATTCGATCGATCGAACCGAACTCGTCGGCCAGCAGCCGGGCCGTGGGCGGGCCCACATCGCGGATGCCCAGGGCTACCAGCACCCGCGCGAGCCCCGCTTGCTTGGAGCGTTCGATCGAATCCAGCAGCTGGTCGGCCTTTTTTTCTCCGAACAGAGGCAGCTGCAGCAGTTGCTCTTTAGATAGTGAATAAAGGTCTCCGGGATCGCTGACGAAGCCCATCTCTCGCAGCCAGACGGCGGCTTTGTAGCCCAAGCCCTCTATGTCCATGGCCGAACGGCTGCCGAAGTGGAACAGCTCCTCGACGCCCCGGGACGGACACCGGCTGTTCAGACACCGCCAGACCGCCTCACCCTCCTCGCGCGCCAGCTTGCTATCGCACACCGGACAGTGGGTGGGCATCACAAACTTGCGCTCTTTGCCGGTGCGCTTGGACGGTATGGGCGCAATCACCTGCGGGATCACCTCTCCGGCTCTGCGCACCAGAACGGTGTCGCCTATGCGCACGTCCTTGCGCTCGACCTCATCGGCGTTGTGCAAGGTTGCCTGCGACACGATAGCCCCGGAGAGCCTGACCGGCTCCAGCAGCGCAAAGGGCGTAACGGCGCCGGTACGGCCCACGTTGACCACAATGTCTTTGAGCAGCGTAGTCTTCTCCTCAGGAGGAAACTTGTAGGCGGTAGCCCAGCGGGGGCTCTTGGACGTATACCCAAGCTCTTCCCGGGCATCCAGGTCGTTTACCTTCACCACCACGCCGTCGACCTCAAAACTCAGGTCATGACGCCTCGACTCCCAGTGCCGGCAGAACTCGTAAGCCTCCTCCAGCGTCTCGTAGGTTCGATTCTGTTCCATAACCGCAAACCCGAGCTCGATCAGGTAATCGAGTGCGTCGGAATGCTTGCGAAATCGCCGGCCTTGGATCGACCCGATGCTGTAGGCAAAGATGTCGAGGTGCCGGCGGGCGGTAATGCTTGGGTCCTTCTGCCGCAGCGAACCGGCGGCAGAGTTGCGTGCGTTGGCAAAAGGCCGCCCCCCGGCCGCTACCAGAGAGTCGTTTAGATTCTCGAACGCCTTCGTGGGCATAAATATCTCCCCGCGTACCTCCAGCTGCCTTGGTGCGCTGTTGGGCAGCTTGGAAGGAACCGAGGGAACGGTCCGCACGTTACGGGTGATGTCCTCTCCGATGCGCCCGTTGCCGCGCGTAGCGGCGCTGGTCAACTCCCCACCTTCGTACACAAGGTTGACCGCCAGCCCGTCCACCTTGAGCTCGCAGTAGAAGTCCGCCGCCGACCCTAGGATTCTGTTGGCCCGCTTGCCCCAGGCGAGCAACTCCTCGAGACTAAATACGTTGTCCAGTGACCACATCGCAGTGGGATGCTCGACGGCCGCGAACAATTCCGACGGTGCGCTGCCCACCTTTTGGGTCGGCGACTCCTCGGAGGCCAGCTCCGGATGAGCTTCCTCCAACTCCGCCAGCTCTCGCACCATGGCGTCGTACTCGACATCGGCGATTTCCGGATCGTCCAGTGCGTAATACCGGTGGGAGTGGTAGTCGATACTTCGCCGGAGTTGTTCGACGCGCTCAACAATCTCCGAGGACGGCACTTAACCCACCCCGCTATTCGACGGGACGGATGGTTCCACCGCCCAAGACCTCATCCCCGTCGTAAAAGACCGCGGCCTGTCCCGGCGCCGGACGTGCCTGCTCCTCGTCGAACTCGACCAGTGCGGTGGTGCCGTCCACCTTCACCGTGGCCGGCGCCTCGCCCCCCCGGTAACGGGTCATGACGGTGGCTCGAAGCTCGGTGGGAGCGCCGGCTACGAAGCTGACTTTGTCCAGCTGAATGCTGCCGACCTTAAGGTGCTCGGCGCCGGCCACCACGACCGTGTTCTCACCGGCTCGAACCTCCTTGACGTAAAGGGGCAATCCGGCCGAGATGCCCAGGCCCTTACGCTGGCCGATCGTGTAGTGGGCAAACCCTTTGTGGGTTCCCAGCCGCCTGCCGTCGGGGTCGACGATCGGCCCCGCCACCGAACCCTGCGGCACATTCTCGGACAGATAAGCATGTGAGTCGCCCCCGGGCACGAAGCACAGGTCCTGCGACTCGGGCTTGTGTGCAGTGCGCAAGTCGAGCGACTCGGCTATCTGCCGAATCTGCTCCTTGGGGTAATCTCCGACCGGAAACCGCGCCATCTGCAGCTCCTGCTGACCGAGCATGTACAAGACGTAGCTTTGATCCTTGCCGGGCTGGACCGCCCGCTGCAACCGGTACCGGCCGTCCCGCAGAGCGGTACGAGCGTAGTGTCCGGTCGCCAGCACATCCGCCCCGTACGCACGGGCGCGCTCCAGCAAAGCCTCGAACTTGATGCTGCGGTTGCAGGCCACGCAGGGGATGGGGGTACGCCCGCCGAGGTAGCTCTGCACGAAGGGATTGACCACCCGGTCCTTGAAGAGCTCCTCCACGCCCGCCACATAGAAGGGAATCCCCAGCGCCTGCGCCACCGCGCGAGCATCGTCGATGTCGTCCGGGCTGCAGCAGCTGCCACACTGCGCCTT
>JAHWKV010000224.1 GCA_019347725.1 Actinomycetota bacterium | reverse complement strand
GCCCATCTTCTCTACCGAAATTCGGTCGGTGACGGACCCACCCGGCAGGAGATCTACGACATACCTTTTACCTCGGTGAGCTCCTTCGTACTGCTGATGAGCTCGCTGACAATGGTCCTGGCCCTTTCCTCGATACAAAAGGGCGATCAGCGTAAGCTACGTATCTGGTTGATGGCCACGGTCCTGCTGGGGTCCAGCTTCATCGCCGGCCAGGTGTACGAGTTCACAACCTTCTACGCCGAAGGGATGACGCTGACCACCAGCCCGTTCGCATCCAGCTTTTTCGTGCTGACCGGCTTTCACGGTGCCCACGTGACCATCGGGATCATGATGCTGCTCAGCATGTACTCGCTGTCGAAGCTGGGCAGACTGCCTCAGGCGGACGCCAGCAAGGTGGAGATGGTCGGCTTGTACTGGCACTTCGTCGACATCGTGTGGATTCTGATCTTCACCGTCGTGTACCTGTTCCCTTAAAGCGATACGGAGAGAAGTTTTGGAAGAAGAGCACTCGCACGACCATCCAACTGAATTTCAGTACGTCAAAATAGCGGTCATCCTCGGCGTCGTCACCGCCGCCGAGGTGGCAGTGGTCTACGTCACCGCCTGGGAAGAGTACCTGCGCGCCATCTTGAGCGTGATGATGGTGGTCAAGTTCTTCATGGTGGCCGCTTACTTCATGCACCTGAAGTTCGACAGCAGTGTCTTCAGGCGCTTCTTTATTCTCGGTATCATCCTGGCGTTCGCCGTGTTCGGCATCGTGCTGTGGACCTTTACCGCCGCCAACCGCTTGTCGGGGGCGGCTTGAGCAACCAACTAGCCGGCGACGCGATCTGAGATGCTTCTCGCTCACGTAAACGTAGAACTGTTTAGTTGGTCGCCCTATCCCTCGGTATGGGCCGTCATGGTGGGGGCCCTTGGTCTGTACGCACTGGCGGTTCGCTACTGGGGGCCCCAGCACGTCTCCCCGGCCGAGCCCGCGGTAACCAGGGCGCAGGTTTGGTTCTTCGCGCTCGGCGTAGCAGCCCTGTGGGTAGGCGCGGACTGGCCGGTTCACGACCTGGCGGAGAACTACCTGTTCAGCGCCCACATGGTTCAGCACCTGCTGTTCACGATGGTGGGCGCCCCTTTGCTCTTGTTGGGCACGCCCGACTGGATGGCCAGGCGGCTGCTCAAACCAAAGTGGTTGATGGCGGCGATGAAGCGCCTCACCCGCCCGCTGCCGGCATTGCTGCTGTTCAACGGACTGTTGGTATTTACGCACTGGCCGTGGATCGTCAATACCAGCGTGACCAACGAGGTTTTTCACTTCGGCATCCACTTCGTATTGATGGCGTCCGCGCTCATTATGTGGTGGCCAGTGTTTAGCCCCATGACCGAGCTTCCGCGCATCAGCGCTCCAGGACAGATGCTTTACCTGTTCGGTCAAACCATAGTGCCGACGGTTCCGGCGTCGTTTCTGACGTTCGCCCAGCACCCCCTGTATGGTGCGTATGCCGAGATGCCCAGGATCATCCCCGGATTCGACGCAGTGGCCGACGCCCAGGTCTCTGGGATCATTATGAAGCTGGGGGGCGGTTTGCTGCTGTGGGGCATAATCGCTTTTCTATTCTTTAAATGGTCCGCCCAGCAGGAGTCAGGGGCTCCAGACGAGGCATCATGGCAGGAGCTGGAAAGGGAGGTCAATAAGATGGAGGTAGTGCGGTGAACAACGAAATGCGGGACCGCTTCTTGCTGCCCATCTTGATTCCTGTGGGAGCGCTGGCTTTCGTAGCCTTTTTGGCTTTATCCGTGTCCTACATCTTGCTGAACGTTCCTCACGCCGTTGCGACCGGAGTTGCATTGATGCTGGCGTTCAACCTGCTCATGGTGTTCGCGGCCGCCGCCGCGGCGCCTAACATGAGCAGGTTGTCCATGGGGATGCTCGGCGGCATCGTGTTGGTGCCACTGTTGGTCGGAGGTGTCGCCGCTGCCGGTGTTGTTGAGTTCCCGGACGACCATGGCGAAGGTGGCGAAGGCGATATGCCGGTGGTTGAGATAGCTGCGAATAACCTGCAGTTC
Organism: Actinomycetota bacterium; assembly: GCA_019347725.1. Classification (GTDB taxonomy): domain Bacteria; phylum Actinomycetota; class CADDZG01; order JAHWKV01; family JAHWKV01; genus JAHWKV01. The sequence continues at coordinate 1,259 of JAHWKV010000224.1, read as the reverse complement.
GATAAGGACGAGCTGATCATTCCGGCGGACACGGCTTTCGTTCTCCAGTTCGACAACCAGGAGGCCCAGCCCCACAACGTTGCGATCCTGGAAGAGGAGGGCTCCTCGGAGGCGCTGTTTCGGGAGGACCCGTTTACCGGGCCGGAGGTCGTTGAGTGGGAAGTCGAACCCATTCCGGCGGGCGAGTACTACTTCCTGTGCGAAGTGCACCCGAACATGAACGGGACCGCTACGGTCGAGTAATGCGCTGCGCACTGGGCAAAAAGCCCATGCGATTAGTCGGATACTCTGAGCAGTCTTGATGAATCGTTTTCAGAAGCTGGCCTCGACCACGACGGTCCTCGCCATCGTACTGGTCTTTATCGGCGCCATGGTGCGCGCCACCGGGTCGGGACTGGGGTGCCCGGACTGGCCTAAATGTCACGGGCAGTGGTTGCCGCCAATGGAGCGCACCGCCATCATCGAGTACAGCCACCGGTTGACGGCCTCGGTCATCGGGTTTTTGGTACTGGCGCTGGCTATAACCGCGTGGCTGAAGTACCGGGCGGTTGGGCCGGTGTTCTGGCCGGCCTTCGCCGCGCTGATCACCGTGATCATCCAGGCCGGCGTGGGCCGGCAGGTCGTGGTGGCGGAGCTGCACGCCGACCTGGTCGTACTGCACTTCTTCTTATCACTGGCCCTGGTGGGCCTGCTGACGTTCACTATGGTCAACAGCTTCGCGGCCCGCGGAGGCGGCTTGGACTCGACGGCCAAACTGGCGTTGTTCTCGACGGCCTTTACCTTCGTGGTTCTGATGGTCGGTGCGGCGGTCGTACAGAGCGCGGCCGGCCTGGCCTTCTCCGACTGGCCTCTAATGGACGGCTCCCTGGCGCCTCCCTCCTCGGAGGCCCCGCTTGTGCATTATCTGCATCGGATGGTAGCCGGCGCGCTGGGGCTGGTTCTCGCCTATCAGGGGTTTCGCTTGGTCAAGCGTGAACCCAAGGACCGTCAGCTGCTCATGCTCGGTCACGGTGCGCTGGCCCTTTGGGCCGTTCAGGTGGCTATCGGCGCCACTTACGTTCTGACCGGGGGATCCACATGGACGGTGGTGGCCCACGTGCTTACCGGTGAGTTGTTGTGGGTAGCGGTCGTTGCCCTGGCAGTGCTGAGCTACCGGCGCGCGGGTGTGACCGAGTCCAAGCCGAAAGCTGCCGCCGCCCCGTCCAAGGGCGTAGGCCGTATCAAGGCCTACTTCATGCTGACCAAGCCCAGGATCATCG
>JAHWKV010000223.1 GCA_019347725.1 Actinomycetota bacterium | reverse complement strand
GAGCGCCGGACGAGGTGGATCAAGCCCTGATGGACGATCTACACGTAACGGTAATCGCCCCGGAAGAGTAGGGCGCCCGGGAGAGGACTTGGTGCTGATCTTGTGAACGATCTCTTCTCGGAGTCGCTGGAGTCCAGATTTGACGAGTTTGCGCCGCTCGCCGCCCGGATGCGGCCCCGGACTCTCGACCAGTTCATCGGCCAGGAGCATCTGCTCGGGCGCGGCAGCCCGCTGCGAGTGCTGGTGGAGAGCGGTACCAGCGCATCGCTGATCTTGTGGGGCCCGCCGGGTACGGGCAAGACCTCTCTGGCCAACATCGTGGCGATCAGCGCAAAGTCGCGCTACGTGGAGCTTTCCGCGGTTAACGCGACCGTGGCCGAGGTCCGTAAGACCATCAATGAGGCCAGGGACCTACTGGCCGCCAACGGACGTAAGACGATTCTGTTTATAGATGAGATCCACCGGTTCAACAAAGGTCAGCAGGACGCCTTGCTGCCCGCGGTGGAAAACCGTTGGGTTACCCTGGTCGGCGCGACCACGGAGAACCCCTACTTCGAGTTGATCTCGGCGCTGCTGTCGCGGTGTGTGCTGGTGAAGCTGGAGGCGTTGGGTCCCGAGCAGATCAAGCAGATCCTGCGCCGGGCGCTGGCCGACGGGCAAAGCGGTTTGGGCGGCCGCGTGGAGGTCCAGGAGGTGGCGCTCGAGCATATAGTAAATACCTCGGGCGGCGACGCGCGCTCGGCGCTTAACGCTCTCGAGGTTTGCGTAGCCGGCGCCGAAGCGGAAGGAAAGCGCTCGGTAACGCTGCCGATGGCTGAAAGTTCTCTGCAGCGGCGCCAGGTTCGCTACGACAAGCAGGGGGACCAGCACTTCGAGGTCGCCTCCGCGTTCATCAAGAGCATACGGGGTTCGGACCCGCACGCGGCTCTGTTCTGGCTGGCGCGCATGTTGGAGGCTGGAGAGGATGCCCGTTTCATTGCTCGACGCATAGTGATAGCGGCCTCCGAGGACGTAGGCAACGCAGATCCGATGGCTCTGGTGGTTGCGGTGGCGGCCGCGCATGCTCTTGAGCAGGTGGGGCTGCCGGAAGCACAGCTGAACCTTTCGCAGGCGGTCACGTACGTGGCCTGCGCCCCTAAATCGAACGCCTCGACCAAAGCCATTCACGCGGCGACGGAGGATGTGCGCAACGCGGGTGACGCCGAGGTTCCGCCCCATCTGCGCACGCACTTCTCGCGCAAGGATCGGGGGCCCGGTTACAAGAATCCGCACGATTACGGCGGCTGGGTGAAGCAAAGCTACTTCCCGAAGGGGGTCGCCCCTAAGCGCTATTACCAGCCGACCGAGCACGGCCGGGAGGCCGAACTAAAAAGACGCCTAGACGAGCTGGACGAGCCGCGATAGGGGGCTTTGTCTCGTATGGAGGTTGGGCCGGACCGCATCCGGGGCTATCGTTCTTTCCCGGTGGTGCGCCCTCCAGCAAGCGAGTGCCCGAGTCGAGCAGCCACCCGGATGCAGTCCGGCAGACCCATCGAGGCCTTTGCGCCTCCGCCTCTTTGATGACCGAACACCGCCGGTGCAGTTGGTGGGGGACGCGGCGGGCCCTGGTTTTGGGGAAAGTTTCCGGCGTTTGGTTTGGGTGGGGTGCTCGTGGGTAAAAATCCGCGTTGGACCCGCCGATGCGGCTCGGCAGGTCCATCCATAGCCAGTCACAACCAGCCAAAGGAGTAACCTAGTTTCTGTGAAGAATCCGTTTAGTAACCTTTTTAAACCTATAGGACCAGAGACGGCTACTTCCAATTACCGTCAAACCGATTCGTCCGATCCCTCCACCTTTCCGCTCAACGAGTTTCTTTTGGCTCTGGCTATTTCGGTGGCCGGAGCTTTGGTAGTCGCCGGAGCCTTGTTCGGCTTGAGCGGTCCACAAAATGAGCTTGTGGGCGAGAACCTCGGGAATCTGTTGCTGGTCGGTGTAGCCGTTACCTTGGGATCTTTCGCCGGGGGCGCCGGCGCCGGTGCTTCAGCCAAGGAGTTGGTCGGGCCCTTCTCCGCCGTTCCCGTAGCGTCGATTTTACTCATGGGCATTTGGATTGCGTCCGGCGTGACGGATTCGCTGCTTCTGCTGGCAGGCACGACCTTTGTTCCCATGGGCGCAGGGGTGGCCGTGGGGTTCATGGTAAAGACCGGTGTCCAGGCCCTGGCCGAGAGGTCCAAGCAGAACCTGGGCTGAGCACGCCGTCACCGGTGGCTTCTATGATGGGCGCCGTGAGTGATTCGCCGCCGTTTGTCATCCCCGAATCCGCCCATCAGCGCTATCTAGCCCAACAGCGCCGCAAGCGGCGCCGAATCGTAAGGGAAGCGCTTCATCTGGGGCACACGGTTCCGTTTGATCGCCAGACGCTCGTCCAGGATGGTTGGGGCCGCAGGGCCATCGAACGAGTCACCGATCGACAGCTGCAGCTACCCGAGGAATGATCCGATAGAGTGAGCTCATGACACAGCAGTGGCTTAACTCGCAGGTAAAGATCGTCAAGCTCGCGGACCCCAATCGAGAGGTAGCCGGCACGATGGGCCTCGTAGAGGATCCGCAGGTCGGCGACGTGGGCAAGGTTATTTATGAGTACCCGGCGCCGGACTTGAGGGTGACGGTGGAGAAGACCGATCCCACCGGCAACACGATCTGGTTTGCCGATTTTGCCCGGGAGGAACTGGAGCTGCTTCCGCAGGAGAGTTAAACAATGCGGAAGGGTGGCCTAGGGGGAGGAGCGCTCGGGGGTGGCCCACTGTCGGCCAGTAATGCTTGCAGGCGCTCGGCTATGACTTTTTCGACCCGGGCAGAGTATCGACGGACGCCCCAGGGGAGCCTGCCCCGTACATCTACGAATGATGGTTGGACCTTTATGCTACCCGTGAGCGGGAATATGCCCAACTTCAGACGAAACCGGCACTCGTTGCCCTCCCACTGGCCATCCGCATCCGGGCTCGGATCGGCAAGCATCGCTTGAGTCTCCGATAGGAGCAGCTGGATACGGCGTTGCGCGTCGGACCGGGGCAGGGAGTGCGGCGCAGACACATAGAAGTCCTTGGCCATTGAGACTGATTCTACGCAGCCGAACCAATCTAGTCACTTTATGCTTTGACTTAGCCGGATGAACCGACTCCCTAACAAACGGTAGTGTGTCTTCTCAGATGACACACCGGGCGAGATAGATGGACACACCCCAGATCCGTCGCACCTTCTTGGACTTTTTCGCGGCGCGCTCCCATGAAGTCGTGCCCTCCGCATCCTTAGTGCCGGACGACCCGACCCTGCTGCTGACCAA
>JAHWKV010000222.1 GCA_019347725.1 Actinomycetota bacterium | reverse complement strand
ATCTGCTGTTGACGAAGACGATCGTGCTGCGGGGCGCGCGGATGAGCTCGAGGATGCGCGGGTAGATCTGCGGCCAGCTCGACGAGCGCTGGTCGGGCGCGGCGGCCGACCCGCCCGCCTGCTGGTCGAGCGGCAGCGTCTCGCCGATAGCGGCCATGTCCTCGACCGGCACGACCACTTCGATCCGCTGATCCAGGTTACGCTGCATCAGGTCGGCGCTGCCTATGAAATACGACGTCTGCCTTCCCACCCGGAACGTGTAGACACGGCTGTGTTCCAAGAACCTGCCGAGGACGCTGCGTACGGTGATGTTGTCGCTGAGCCCCTCGATGCTGGGACGCAGAGAGCAGATGCCTCGGACCAGGATTCTGATTTGAGCGCCGGCCTGTGATGCCTCGTAGAGCTCGTCGATTATTTCCGGATCGGTCAGAGCGTTCATCTTGAGGAAGATCGCGGCTTCCTCGCCTTCGGATGCTGCCTTGGCCACACGGGTAATGTGGTCCCTTAGTGCGTCCCGAAGCGCGAAGGGGGCCACCAGGATCTTGCGAAAGACGCCGGGTTTGCTGAACCCGGTCAGGTAATTGAACAGCTCGGCGACGTCGGCCGCGATGTCCGGATCGGCGGTAAACAGTCCAAAGTCCTCGTACAGGCGGGCGGTCGCCGAATGGTAATTGCCGGTGCCTATGTGCACGTAGGTCCGAAGGGAGTCGTGCTCACGGCGAACCACCATGATCAACTTGGCGTGGATCTTGAGATCCGGGAAACCATGCACGACGTGGACCCCGGCTTGCTCCAGCCGTTTCGACCACTCGATGTTGTGACTCTCATCGAACCGGGCCTTGAGCTCCACCAGGCACACCGACTGTTTACCGAACTCCGCCGCGTCGGTCAGGGCCGGGACCAAGGGCGACTTCTCGCTGGTGCGGTAGACGGTGGTCTTGATCGCAATGACGCCAGGATCCTTGGCCGCACCCCGCACGAAGGCCTCCACGGTGGTGGCAAACGAATCGTAGGGCAGGTGAACCAGCAGGTCGCCCCGCCGAATCTGTGCGAAGAAATCGGAGGTCAACCCTCCGGACAGCCGTGGCTGGGTCTGTGGAACCCAGGGCTCGAACTTGAGCTCCGGAATATCCAGGTCGGCAAGCTGCGACAGGTCGGCTTTGTCCATCAGATCCTCCACCGGGTAGACCTGATGCGCTTCTACACCGAGCTCCTCGCACAAGCGCCGCAGCATGTTGGTAGAGGCGTTGCCGGACACTTCCAGCCGCAGCACGTCCCGGAAGCGGCGTTTGCTCAACCCGGCTTCCACGGCTTCCAGCAGATCGTCGGCGTCGTCGGAAACCTCTAGGTCGGCGTCCCTGGTCACGCGGAAAATGATTCGCTCGGTGATCTGCACGCCGTGGAAAAGGTACTCCAGGAAGTGGCCGATCACCTCCTCCAGCGGTATCAGCAGGTTCCGGGAACCGACCTCGACAAAGCGGTTGAATCCCTCCGGCACCTTGACCCGGGCAAAACGCTCTTCGCCGGAAGCTGGATCTTTGACGAATAGGCCCAGGCTGTTCGAGAGCCCGGATATGTACGGGAACGGCTGACCGGGACCGACTGCCAGGGGAGTAAGGACCGGATACAGCTCTTTCAGAAACTTCGATTCGAGCTCCGAAAGCTCCGCTTCCGTGCAGTCGGAAACGCCACCGACGATGATGCCATTTTCGCGCAGCAAGGGTTTGAGATGATCGGTCCAGATCTCGCTTTGACGTTGGCGGGATTTGAGCGTGAGCTTGCGGATCTCGGTCAAGGTCTGGGCAGCGGTCATCCCGTCGGCGGTGACCAGCGCTGCCGATGAGAGCGCCCTTCCAAAGAGACCGGCGACCCGTACCATGAAGAACTCGTCGAGGTTGGAGGAGAAGATCGCCACGAAGCGTACCCTCTCCAGCAGCGGTACATGGGGGTCGGCGGCGATGTCGAGCACGCGCTCGTTGAAGTCCAGCCAGGACAGCTCGCGGTTGCTGAAACGTTGCGGTTTGTCCGCCAGATCCGATGTCTCGGCAACCGGCACCGCTTGCGTGTAAGTGGTCTGCGCCATTTGAACCGCCCTGTGGGTTAACGCTGCTGGGGGGACTCAGGGTATCGCACCCGGTCCGGGTATACCGAAGTCTCCGATGAGCCATAATCGAGATCATGGTAAAAAAAGCGATTTCGGGGAAGGGCCGTCGGGGCGCCCCACCCCTTCCAAGGCAGCGCGGCGCGCTGCGCGTCGTTCAAGTGACACTGCTGGCGCTGGCCGGCTTTTTGGGCAAGCTGGCGTTCGATTCCTATTCGGAGGTGTCGGGCTATTTTGGCGAGGTCGTCGTGCTGGGGGCGGTAGCGGTGATGCTTGTCGCAGGCGCGCTATGGATGGGGGTCAACGTTGTGCGTGGACCGCAGCCCCCGGAGCTGGACTAGTCAACCCGCCCGTACCGGAATTTCAAGCCCCTTCTTCAAGGGTTTGGTCCAGGAGCCTGCGAGCCAGCCTTACGCTCTCAAGAGCCGGCACAGCGTCCTTCAGTGCCGCCAGATCGGCATATCGATCAATGTCCAAAAGCAGCGAACTGAGTTCCATCCGGGCTGTCTCCAGGCCGGCTTGATCGGCCAGGTCAAGGTGCCGGCGGGCGCTGGCGGGGCCAAAAGCGGGTGGAATAGCGTGAGGGGGCCGGCGCATCAAGGCGTTGGTGCCACCGTCCCCGGACGCAACGACCACAACCTGCTCGGGACGGCCGAACAGCTCGGCAATATCGTCGGAGCTGACCAGGGGGACGTCGGCAGGGAGGACCAAAAGACTGGTGGCCCCCATCTCGGCTGCACGCTGCGACCCGGCGACGATCGCGGAATTCAGCCCCTTACGGGGGTCGCGCACCAGGTCGCATCCGAAGGACACGCCTACGGCTTCGGCGTCGGGGTCTTCGGTGACAACCAGTCGGTGTGGCCATTTCTCGGTGGAGCGCAACACGTCTGCGAGCATCGCCAGGCCCAGGCGACGGCGGTCCGCCGGCGTGAGACGCTGGGAGAGCCGAAGCTTGGCCCGGTCGAAGCGCTTGACCGGAATGAGGATGCAGTCCACGCCGCGCAGCTTATACTCTCGGCCACGGACGGAGGTTACGAGACAGGTTGGAGGTTTGATAGTGGCAACTCCAGAGGCTGGGGCCAAACAGAAGCACTGGAATGCCGGTCCTGAGCGCAAGCACTGGAAGCAACTCGACGCGGAGATCGTCGAGACGCTCCTTCTCCGCCGCGGCCCTCGCTCTGTCTCGTTCGAGGTCGTTGATCATGTCTTCAAGGACGACCGCT
>JAHWKV010000221.1 GCA_019347725.1 Actinomycetota bacterium | reverse complement strand
AGGCGGCGACTTGGAATATGCGGATGAGGTGACGCTGGGCAGAGCTCTGCAGGGTCGCCGGGAATTAGGAGTTTGATTTGGCGGTAGTGGTTCAAAAGTTCGGCGGCTCATCGGTGGCCAGTCCGGAGCGGATCAAGATCGTTGCCGAGCGGGTGGCCAAGCGGGCTGCCCAGGGTGACTCTGTCGTGGTCGTCGTTTCGGCCATGGGTAAGTCCACCGACGAGCTGGTGCGCCTGGCTCATGAGATCACCCACCGTCCCCATGTCCGGGAGATGGACATGCTGCTGTCGGCCGGGGAGCGCATCTCGATGGCCTTGCTGTCGATGGCTCTCAATGCTCGGGGTGTGGAGGCCGTCAGCTTCACCGGCTCCCAGGCCGGAATAGTCACCGATACAAGCCACACCAAGGCGCGAATCGTCGACGTGCACTCACATCGGGTCGAGGAGGCGCTGGACGCGGGCAAAGTGGTTATCGTGGCCGGATTCCAGGGCGTGTCCACCGATTCGGACGTGACCACGCTCGGCCGGGGAGGGTCGGACACTACCGCCGTGGCGCTGGCCGCAGCGCTCAACGCCGATGTGTGTGAGATCCTCACCGACGTGGCTGGCGTCTACAACGCCGATCCGCGGGTGGTTCCCAACGCCCGCAAGCTCAACGAGGTCACCTACGAGGAGATGCTGGAGATGGCCGCCTCCGGCGCTGGAGTCCTGGTGCTGCGCTCGGTCGAGTTCGCGCGCACTCATGGTGTGGTTATTCATTGCCGCTCGTCTTTCACCGATGAGCCCGGCACCTTGGTTAAGGAGGAGGTCGACGAGATGGAAAAGGCGCTGGTCACCGCTATCGCCCACGACGACTCGGAGGCGATGATCCGCATCGACGGCGTCCCCGACCAACCGGGCATCGCGGCCAGAATTTTCGGCGACATCGCCAGGGAGAGGATCAACGTGGACATGATCGTCCAGAACATCTCCCATGAGGGTAAGACGGACCTGACCTTCACCATGCCCAAGGAGGATCTGGCTCGTTCCGGGCAGGCCATCCGCCGGATCATCGCCGATATCGGCGCCGCAGGGTTCAGCGCCGACTCCGACATCGCCAAGCTGTCGCTGATCGGCGCCGGTATGAAGTCCGATCCCGGAGTGGCCGCAGATATGTTCTCCGCGCTGGCCGAGGCCGGCATAAACATCGAGATGATCTCCACTTCATCGATCCGCATCTCCTGCGTGGTCAGGGCTTTGGATTTGGAGCAGGCCAGCCAGGTTATTCACGATCGTTTCGGGCTCGGCACCGAAGAAGCCGTTATGGAAGGCGTGTAACCTAATGGGCGTGTAACCTAATGGGTATGAATCTTCCTGAGAATCCCGTTGTCGGCGTAGTCGGTGCCACCGGCGCCGTCGGACGCGTAATGCTCGACATTTTGCTGCAGCGCGGCTTTCCGGCCTCCGAGGTGGTGGCTATCGCCTCGGCGCGCTCAGCAGGCAAGCAGATGCGGTTCGGGGATCAAAGTTTGACCGTGAAGGCTCTGGAGGCCGGAGCGTTTGACGGTATCGACCTGGTGTTGCTCGACACCCCCGACGAGGTGGCTGCGGAATGGGCGCCGCATGCAGTGCAGGCGGGAGCAATCGTCGTGGATAACTCGGCCGCCTGGCGGACCGACCCAGAGGTGCCCTTGGTGGTGCCCGAAGCCAACCCGGAGGCGGTGGATGCTCACAAGGGCATTATCGCTTCGCCCAACTGCGCCACGATCGGCGTGGTGGTGCCGGTGGCGGCGCTGCACAAGACGTACCAGCTCCAGCGCTTGATCGTCTCCACCTATCAGGCCACCTCCGGCGCCGGCCGGGGAGGGGTGGAGGAGCTTGAGGAACAGACTCAGAAGCTGGTCGGTGAAATGCCTGCGCTGGCTTCCGGGGAGATCCAGGGTCGCGCTCCCAAACCGGAGATGTTCGACGATTCCATCGCCTTCAACATTTTGCCGGCCATCGGATCGGTCAAGCAGGACGGCTCCACGAGCGAAGAGCTCAAGATGCTCAACGAGAGCCGCAAGATCATGGACCTGGATTCCTTGGAGGTAATAACTACCTGCGTAAGGGTCCCCAGCGTGGTGGGCCACGGTGCGTCGGTGCACGCCACCTTCGCTGATACGGTGGACCTGGCCGAGGCGCAAGGGGTCCTCAAGCACGCCCCCGGCGTTAAGTTGGTCGATCTGCCTACCGCGCACATGAGCGCCGGGTCCGATCCCTGCTATGTGGGGCGGGTACGTAAGGACCCGTTCGACGAGCATGCTCTTTGCTTCTTCACCGTCTCCGACAACCTGCGCAAGGGCGCGGCGTTGAACGCAGTGCAGATTGCGGAGATCCTCCTGCCCGGCTGGTAACGTCCCGAACCTCGTCGGGCGATGAAGGGTGGAGGTCATGAGTTGTACGTTCTGCTCCATCGTGGCCGGTGAGCTGGACGCCCGAACTGTCTGGGAGAGCGAGCACTGCCTGGCTTTTTTGGACCGGCGGCCGGTGTTTCCCGGTCACACCCTGGTGGTCCCCAAGGAGCATGTCGACACGCTGGTCGAACTGCCGGACCGTCTGCTGACGCCGTTGATGGGCGACGCGCGGCTGCTTGCTGCGGCTATGAAGCAGGGGCTTCATGCCCACGGCACCTTTGTGGCGATCAACAATGAGGTAAGTCAAAGCGTGCCGCATATCCATGTGCACGTCGTGCCCCGGCGGTTCAAAGACGGGCTCCGTGGATTCTTCTGGCCCCGGCAGCGCTACGAGGACGAAGCGCACGAGAAGCAGGTGCAGGAGGCGATAGCCAGGGCAGCGGGGTCCCTGGCGCAATCACAGAAGGCGCCTGTGCAGTAAACTCTTGCTCAGCTACGGGATGTAGCGCAGCTTGGTAGCGCGCCTCGTTCGGGACGAGGAGGTCGTGGGTTCAAATCCCGCCATCCCGACTTTGTCATGGACCTTTACGAAACAGTTCGCAGGCGGCGCATGGTCCGGAACTACGATGAAAGCTTCCAGGTCCCTCCGGGCCAGGTAGATCGGATCGTTGAGACTGCGAGGCGGGCGCCCAGCGCCGGTTTTGCGCAGGGGCAGTCGTTTGTGGTCGTCACGGATGCGGCGGCGCGGCGAAGGATCGCAGACATCGTGAACGAGCCCGCTTACAGGAAGCGGGGCCTGGAGCCCTGGATCTCAAAGGCTCCCGTTCACATCGTGATTTGCACCAGCCCGGCCGCTTACGGCAAAAGGTACGGCGAGCCGGACAAGGCGAGGACCGCGGGTGCGCTGGGCCGCTGGCCTGTCCCCTGGTGGTACTGGGACGCCGGCGCCTCCTTC
>JAHWKV010000220.1 GCA_019347725.1 Actinomycetota bacterium | reverse complement strand
CCCAAGGCCGAGACCAAGCCCGCGGAGCCCAAGGCCGAGACCAAGCCCGCCGAGCCCAAGGCCCAGACCAAGCCAGCCGAGCCCAAGGCCGACGAGCCCGCTTCGACGGACAAGACGGAGGGCGACAATGCTTAGCCCTCGTAAGACTAAGTACCGCAAGCAGTTTCGCGGCAAGCGCCGCGGTCTGGCTAAAGGCGGCACCACCGTGCACTTTGGCGACTACGGACTGCAGGCGCTGGACGCGTCGTGGATCACAAGCCGGCAGATTGAAGCCGCGCGTGTGGCCATCACCCGCCATGTGCGTCGTGGCGGCCGGGTGTGGATCAGGATTTTCCCGGACAAGCCCTACACCAAGAAGCCGGCCGAAACCCGGATGGGTTCGGGCAAGGGCAACCCCGAGGGCTGGGTAGCTGTGGTGAAGCCCGGCAGGGTGATGTTTGAGTTGACCGGAGTTCCGGAGAACGTCGCCAAGGAGGCGATGCGTCTTGCCGGGCACAAGCTGCCCATGAAGACCCGGTTTGTCACCAGGGAGGGCGAGTGAGCATCAAGACGGACGAATATCGATCGCTCAGTTCCGGCGAGCTGTTGGAGAAGCTCGACGAAGCGCAGGAGGAGTTTTTCAACCTGCGTTTCCAAAACGCCACCGGACAGCTGGAGAACTTTTCGCAACTGGGTCATGCAAAGCGGGATATCGCCAGATTGCGCACGATCCTACGCGAGCGTGAGCTTGGGGTGGAGCGCGAGGTCACTCCCGCCAAGCCGGTCAAGCGGCGCAAGAAGAAAGCAAAGGCCGACAAGGCCGACGAATCGGGAGCAAGCAATGGCTGATAGGCCCCAACGCAAGACCAGAACGGGCTTCGTCGTAAGCGACAAGATGGATAAGACGGTCGTGGTGTCGATAATCCAGACCGTCAAGCATCCTTTGTACAAGAAGATCTACAACCGCAACTCCAAGTTGTACGCGCACGACGAGACCAACGACGCCCACCGCGGCGACAAGGTGGTCATCAGCGAGACGCGCCCGCTGTCCAAGTCCAAGCGCTGGAGAGTTGTCGAAGTAATCGAGCGTGCCGAATGATTCAGGCAGAGTCCCGTTGCCGGGTGGCGGACAACACCGGCGCCCGCGAGGTGCTGGTTATTAAGATCCTGGGTGGTTCCAGCCGGCGCTACGCGTCGTTGGGCGACATCGTTGTGGCCACCGTCAAGGACGCGCTGCCCAATCAGCAGGTAAAGCGCGGCGACGTCGTCAAGTGCGTGGTGGTACGCACCTCCAAGCCCAAGCGGCGCCCGGACGGTAGCTACATCCGCTTCGACCAAAACGCAGTGGTGCTGATCAACGAGCAGCGCACCCCGCGCGGCACCCGTGTATTTGGCCCGGTAGCGCGGGAATTGAGAGACCGTAAGTTTATGAAAATCGTCTCTTTGGCCCCGGAGGTACTGTGATAGCCAAGATCAAAAAGGGAGACAAGGTGCAGGTGCTGACCGGTAAGGACTCCGGTAAGCAGGGCACCGTTATCTCGGTCCTACCCAAAAACGGCCGGGTTCTGGTCGAGGGCGTCAACAAGGTCAAGCGGCACGAAAAGTTTCGCCCGGCCCAAGGGCGCAGCGCGCAGGAAGGCGGAATCATCACCAAGGAGCTGCCGGTGAACCTGTCCAATGTGGCGCTGATCTGTCCGGTAGACGGGCCGGTTCGCTCCCGGATACGGGTTGACGCGGACGGGTCCAAGGTTCGGATATGCAGCAAGTGTGAGAGTGAGCTGGGATAAGTGACGGCTAAGACTTTAGACGGCTACGAGCCGCGGCTGAAAAAGCAATACGACGAGCAGATCCGCCAAGAGCTGGCCGAGCGGTTTGGCCTCAACATCATGGCCTCACCCGGTTTGGACAAGATCTCGCTGAACATGGGCGTGGGCGACGGCGTCGGCGAGCCCAAGGCCCTGGAGGGCGCGGTGGAGGACCTGACGATCATCGCCGGCCAGCGCGCGGTCATCACCCGCAGCCGCAAGGCCATCTCCAACTTCAAGATTCGGGAGAACGTTGGGATCGGCGCTAGGGTAACCTTGCGCGGTAACCGCAAATGGGAGTTTTTTGATCGGCTGATCTCGCTCGCCATTCCCCGGATGCGGGACTTTCGAGGCCTATCCCCCAAGGGCTTCGACGGCCGAGGCAACTTCTCATTTGGGATTACCGATCAGACGATCTTTCCGGAGATCGACTACGACAAGATTTTTCGGGTCCGGGGCATGGACATCACGATAGTGACCACCGCTTCGAACGACGAGGGAGGCCGGGCACTGCTGGACGCCTACGGCTTTCCGTTCACGAAGTCTTAAAGAGGATGAAGTAAATGGCAAAGAAGGCACTGGTAAACAAAGCTCAACGCAAGCCGAAGTTCAAAGTCCGCGGCTACTATCGCTGCCGGCGGTGCGGGCGGCCGCGCGGTTATTTGCGGAAGTTCGGAATGTGCCGTCTATGCGTGCGGGAGCTCGCCCATTCGGGCGACCTTCCCGGCATCACGAAGTCGAGTTGGTGAGGGGAGGAGTGAACCCACCCGTGGATACATCTGCATTCGAACAGCTCTGCATCGCCGATTGCGGCGTTGCTCGTTCGAGCGCATACGGAAAAATCGGTATGCACTCTCCTCGCGCCTTGCACTCGCCGCGCAGAGCTTTTCTCGGTACGACGAGGGTTCACTGATATGACGATGACCGATCCCATAGCGGACATGCTGAGCAGGCTTCGCAACGCGAATACTGCTTCGCACGACACCGTCGATGTCCCCAGCTCCCGCCAGAAGCTAGCCATAGCTCACATCCTCAAGGATGAGGGGTACATCGAGGAGTTCGAGGTGATCCCGGACCCGCCCGGAGAGACCCTGCGTATAACGCTTAAGTACCAGGCGGATCGCTCCAAGACGATCCATGGGATCCAGCGGGTCTCGCGTCCGGGGCTCCGCGTTTACAAGAAGACATCGGATCTGCCCAAGGTGCTCGGGGGTATGGGTGTGGCAATCGTGTCCACCTCCCAGGGTTTGATGACCGGCCGCCACGCTTCCCAGCGCAATCTGGGCGGCGAAGTGGTCGCCCAAGTCTGGTAGGAGGATAAACAAGTGAGTCGTATCGGAAAGGCGCCTATAGCGGTCCCCTCGGGAGTGGAGGTCACTCTCGAGCCCGGGTTCGTACGCGTCAAGGGCCCCAAGGGCACCCTGGAGCGCACGCTCCCGGAGGCGATCGCAGTGAATCGCGAGGATGACGAGATCGTCGTCACGCGTCCGTCCGAGGACGGGGACCACCGTTCCCTGCACGGGTTGACCCGGACGTTGATCGCCAAC
>JAHWKV010000021.1 GCA_019347725.1 Actinomycetota bacterium | reverse complement strand
AGGTTGGCCCGCATCCTCGCCGGATGGCTCGGTACCAACCTCGCCCCCGGAGGCGCTTCTGTGGCCTCCGGGCGTCTCTCGCAAAGCTTCTAGCTCTCTACGCAGATCGTCGCACTCATTGCGGAGCCTTATGGGTACAACAGAGTTTTCTGGTGCGAGCCGGCGAAAGCTGTGCGGGATTGGGAGCGGGCTTGACATCCTCGATTATTTTGCAGTGATGGCCGAGGCGCTGGACGTGGCGGAAACGGCGGGGCCGCAGGACGGCCGGGCCGCGTCGCGGCGCTGCTTCGGCGTGCTGCGGAAGGTGAATCAGATCTTTGATCGGGCTAGTTTTATCGTGACTCCGACCATGCCGTTCGGGGCGTTTGCCGCCGTGGGGCCGATGCCGCGGGCGGTGGAGTCAACGGAACTGCCGGTGCTCCACCGGAGCATCGGCCCCCCGGGTGGGGCTTGTTACACGTTCCCGTTCAACTTGACCGGCCAGCCGGCAATCAGCCTGCCCGCCGGGCTCGACTCAAATGGGGTGCCGGTCGGAATACAGGTAGCAGCCCCCCGCTTTGCCGATGCCACATTGCTGGCCGCGGCTTACGCTTATGAGGCTGCTGAAGGGTGGCCGAGGGTCTGTCCCGGCTACTTGGACTGAGAGGTCTTGTTCTCGATCGCGGCCTTCTGCTTGTCCACGGCGGTCTTGACCTGTCCCTTGACCTTCTCGCGGCGGGCGTCGCCCTGATTCGGGTCACCGAAGTACTTGGCCCCTGCGGCCACGGCTCCCATGACGACTCCGCCCCGGAGCATCTTGGAGAAGAAGCCTCGCTTCTTCTTATATTCGACCAGTTCGTTCCGCTCGGCTACAGCCGCGGCCTCTGCCGCTTCGTCCGCCTTGGCCTGCTGCTTCCTCTTACCCATGTAACTATCCTTTCGTCGCTCTGCTTGGACCATTGCCAATTTTCGCCCGGAGCAAACGTGCTCGAACGGCGCCGGGCGCTGTCTAAATAAGGGTTGCTATCCAGTATGGCTCGAAACCGGTTAGCGAACTACGAGTTTAGCTCCCGCTCGCAGCCGTTCTTGTTCTCGACCTCGGGCAGTTTGCCTATGTAGTACTTGACCACCTGGGCGCCGTCGGACTCGAACACGATGCGGTATTCCTGATCCCCCTCACTAGTCTCGGGAGAGGCCTTGAGGTAACGGTACGGCTTGCCGATGAACCCGCGGTCGGGAGGAGGGCTCTGCCCGCCTCCGTACGCGTTGAGCACCTCGACTTCGGTGCTGCCGACCCCGATTCCCTCGGCGGTTGTAAATGTGCGGTCCAAGAAATCAATTCGGGCAAGCCTGTCATCGACGATCATGAAGGCAATGGGGGACTTGTTATCGCCGTCGGCCGGCGGAACGTACCCGGGTATGGTGGCCGGGCTCATGTAAGCGCAGTTGTCCTGCTCCATGGCCTCTTCGAAGTCGGGCTGGCGCACCATGTCCACACCGGCCGCGCGGGCTAGCTGGTCGACGGTCATCCCGATGGAGATGGGGCCCAGGGTGCTCAGCCCTACTTCGGAACGTGAGGTTAAGCGGCTTTCCGCTTCGCTAGGACTGTCGTCAGTCTCCGGGTTTGCGCTGCTGCAGGAGGCCAGAAAAAGCGCGCCGCACAGAAGCATAGTCAGTGCGCGTTGCACTATAGAGGATCTGATGGCAGGGCGTCGCTGCAGACCCGTCGGTGGCGGCATGACCCCAATGCTAACCCGGGTGCTTTTTGCGTGCATCAACCTGGCGTTTTGTTTAAAGATCGGGGCAACCGATACTGGAGTGAGAGTTTTCTTAAGGAGGAGAATCCATGAGCGACAGTGAAAAGACGCCCCCGGACAGCTCGGCGGTCGAAGAGGCCTTGAACCACATTCCGGGGCTTGCCGACCAGGTCGGCTCAGGATCCGAGTCCAAGTCCGAGTCCGATAAGGAAGGGACCGATTCCGAGTCCGATAAGGAAGGGACCGATAAGGAAGGAATCGACGAGGCGGGGGAAGAGCAGCAACCGCAGGGTGTAGCACCGGAGGAGCGGGAGCCGGTCGAAGACAGCGACGCGGTGCAGGCGGCCCTAAACGAGATCCCCGGCCTCAAGGACAACACGGACGGCCAACAGAACTGAAAAACGCCACACGGCATCCGTGCCACGGGCGCGCCGTTACGGATGCTTCGACAGCAACTGTCTAAGCACCATCTGTAGGATGCCTCCGTTGGCGTAGTAGTCGAGCTCGGCGGAAGCATCGATGCGCACCGTTGCGGGAAACTCAAACGTCCCCGCCCATGCGCGGCGGGCGGTGAGGTTGACTCGCTGCAGTGGCTCCAATGTATCGAGGCCCGTGATGGTGAACGTCTCAGTTCCATCCAGCCCCAGGGTCTTGGCGCTGGTTCCCTCGTCGAGCTGAAGCGGCAGAACTCCCATCCCGACCAGATTGCTGCGATGGATACGCTCGAAGCTTTGGGCGACCACGGCCCTGATGCCCAGCAGGGCGGTTCCTTTGGCGGCCCAGTCTCGCGAGCTGCCGGAGCCGTACTCCTTGCCGGCCACCACAACCAGCGGGACCCCTTGCTCCCTATAAGCCTGCGCGGCGTCGTAGATGGTCATCGGCGTGCGGTCGGGGAGGTGTACCGTGTGCGGCCCCTCGGTGTCGGGCGCCAGCAGATTGCGAAGGCGCATGTTGCCGAAGGTTCCCCGCAGCATCACCTCGTGGTTGCCCCGGCGGGACCCGAAGCTGTTGAAGTCCCGGGCCTGCACGCCCATCTCGCGCAGGTACTTGCCGGCCGGCGAGTTTAGGTGGATGGCCCCGGCGGGAGATATGTGATCAGTGGTTATGGAGTCGCCCAGCAAGGCAAGGACCCGGGAATCGGCGATGTCGGTGGGCGCCGGAGCTTGTTCGGACAGATCCACGAAGAACGGCGGCTCTTTGATGTAGGTGGACTCGGGATCCCAGTCGTAGACATCGCCGGTCGGCGCAGGCATGGACTTCCACTTTTTGTCGCCTTCGAAAATGCTCGAGTACTGAGTTTCGAACTGCTGTGCCGACACCGCGCTCGAGATCAGCTCCTGAAGCTGCTCGGGCGCCGGCCACAGGTCGTGCAGGTAGACCGGCTTACCGTCGGGGTCGCGGCCCAGCGGATCCTTGGAAAGGTCGATGTCGACGGTCCCTGCCAGCGCGTAAGCCACGCACAGCGGCGGCGAGGCCAGATAGCTGGCCTTGACCTGGGAGTGGATGCGTCCCTCGAAGTTGCGGTTGCCGGACAGCACCGCAGCCACCGCCAAGCCCTCAGTTTCGACCTTATCGGCGATCTTGTCCGGCAATGGGCCCGAGTTGCCGATGCAGGTGGTGCACCCGTACCCGACCAGGTTGAAACCCAGCTTTTCGAGATACGGCAACAACCCTGAGTGAGTCAGGTAGTCGGTCACCACCCGTGACCCGGGCGCAAGGGAGGTCTTAACCCACGGCTTGGACTGCAGCCCGAGCTCTACCGCCTTTTGCGCCAGCATCCCTGCGGCGATCATCACCGAGGGGTTGGACGTGTTGGTGCAGCTGGTGATGGCCGCGATGACCACCGATCCGTTGGTGACCGCCCGTTCGGGGGCGTCGGCTTGCGCCTGGTCCGGCGGGCCGCCGCCTACCGGGGCCTGAAGGTCCCTCTCGACGGGGTTGCCGCCCTCCGCGACGAAGCGGCCGACTTCGGAATTGCCGGGCTTGCGGCGAGGGTCGTCCGGGGGAAAGGCCGTCTGAAACGATTTCCATACCTCCGACAGGCCCACCCGGTCCTGCGGCCGGCGCGGTCCCGCCAGCGACGGCTCCACGGCGGACAGGTCGAGGTCCAGCACTTCACTGAATTGAGCCGGTTCGTCCGAGTCCTCCCGAAACAGCCCCTGGGCGCGGTGATGAGCTTCAGCGATCCCGGCGGCCTCGGACCGCCCTGTCTTTTGCAGGTAGTCCAGCGTGTTGGCATCCACCGGGAACAGCGTGGACGTGGCGCCGAACTCCGGGGACATGTTGCTGATCGTGGCCCGGTCGGCCACGCTTAGATTGCTGAGTCCGGACCCGAAAAACTCCAGGAACTTGCCCACCACTCCGTGCGCCCGCAGCATCTGCGTCAATGTCAGCACCAGGTCGGTGGCCGTCGTACCGGTGGGCAGGGCGCCGCGGGTGCGAATGCCCACCACGGTGGGGGAGGTCAAAAACATCGGCTGACCGAGCATCGCAGCCTCGGCCTCGATGCCGCCCACGCCCCAGCCGAGCACGCCTAGGCCGTTGACCATCGGCGTGTGCGAGTCGGTGCCCACCAGCGTGTCGGGGAAGGCGAACCCGTCTCGCTGAATGGTTACCGTCGCAAGGTGCTCGAGGTTGACCTGGTGGCAGATCCCCATGCCCGGAGGGACTACCCGGAAGTCCTTGAAGGCCTGCTGGCCCCAGTTGAGCAGTGAGTACCGCTCGGCGTTGCGCCGGTACTCCCAATCTATGTTGGCCTGATACGCCTCGGCCGAGCCAAAGCGGTCGACCTGCACCGAGTGGTCGATCACCAGATCTACGGGTATGAAGGGATTGACCGACCGGGGATCTCCCCCAGCCCTTTGCACAGCCGAGCGCATCGCCGCCAGATCCACCACTGCGGGTACGCCGGTGAAGTCCTGCATGAGCACCCGGGCGGGCATGAAAGCCAGGCGAGCGTCCGCTGCCGCCTCCGGCCAGCGGGCCAGGGCCTCGACGTCTTCGGTGGAAACATCCCGGCTGCCGGCCCTGCGCAGCAGGTTCTCCAGCAGGATCTTGACCGTATGCGGGAGGGGGGACAGGTCGGTGCCGGTCTGTTGGGCGAGCCGGTCGAGGCTGAAGATGTCCACGGTGCCGCCGGGTACCTGCAATGGGGTCCGGGTGCCGAGGGCGTCGCGGTAGACGGATTCGGTCATATATCTAGGCTACCGGACTGCCGGGGTGCGTACCTCGCACGGCAAGGTCCACAGTCCAGCGCTCGTGCGGTCTCAGTCCAGTATCTGCAGCTCCGCCCCGACGGACCGGTAGATATCCGCCGCGCGCCGGTCGCGGGTGACCAGGGGGAGTGCGTGTTCGACGGCGCAGGCGGCAACCAGAGCGTCGTACACGGACCCGCCGGCGATCCCGAGGTCGGGCAGCTCGTCCAGCAGCCGGGCCGCGGCGCCTGCTCCCAGAAACCTGCTATGCGGGAAGTTGACGGTGATGAGGCGGCACACCGCCGGCGGTGTGCGGCGCGCAGGCACAGGAAGGCGGGTTAGAACGGAGAAGGTTTCGAAGGCTGCATGACCCGACAGTCCCAGCGCCATGCCATCGAGGTCCTGAAGAGTCGACCGGTGCGCCTGGTGCCCGGCGAAGCACACAGGGACGGCGACGCTGGTGTCGACCAGCACATGCCCGGCCGTCACCTCTGATCTGCGTCCTTCAGATTTCGAACATCCCCATCTGAGACCGACAGTCCTTGGCCGGGAATCACCAACAGATCGCCTTCGGCGGCCAGGGTGTCGTCGGTTATCGGGGTAACGGTTAGTCCGCTGCCGCGTACGTCGACTTCAACAACCCCCGGCGTCAAACCCAACCTCTCTCTCAGAGCCTTGGGTATAACCAAGCGTCCTGCCTTATCAATGGTAGCTTTCATGCCCGAATAATACCATTTAGATTGCCATGGATTCCGAGGTCTGACCGGGAGTCTTGTGTCACCAGGACGGGGGACAATGAAGCGATGGCTTCCTCCGATGTCCTGGAGCTGTTCTCCGAGTCCACCCGGTCCTGGTTCTCGGGCAGCTTCACGGCGCCCACCCCCGCCCAGGCCGGGACCTGGAAAGCCGTCTCTCGGGGTGAGGACGTCCTAGTCGTCGCTCCGACCGGGTCCGGCAAGACCCTGGCCGCGTTTTTGTGGTCGTTGGACCGCCTGGCCGCGGCTGCGCCGCCTGCACCCAAGGAGCGGTTGCGGGTGCTCTACGTGTCGCCGCTCAAAGCCCTGGCCGTGGACATCGAGCGCAACCTCAACTCCCCGGTTACCGGGATCGCCAACGCCGCCGGCCGGCTCGGCCTCGCCCCTCCCGAGATTAACTTCGCTATGCGTACCGGCGACACCCCTCAGCAGCAGCGACGCCGGCAGGCCACCCACCCTCCCGACATCTTGATCACCACCCCGGAGTCGCTGTTCTTGTTGCTGACGTCGGCGGCCCGGGATTCCCTGCGGTCCGTCGACACGGTCATTGTCGATGAGGTGCACGCGGTGGCCGGCACCAAGCGCGGGGCCCACCTGGCACTGAGCCTCGCCCGGCTGGATGCGCTGTGCGGCGAGCCTCCGCAGCGCATCGGGTTGTCCGCCACCGTCCGGCCCCTCGACGAGGTGGCCAAGTTCCTGGGCGGGCCCCGGCGGGTGACGGTGGTGAACCCGCCTTCGCACAAAAGCTTTGACCTTTCGGTGGTAGTCCCCGTCGAAGACATGGGGGCGCTGGGACAGGAGCCGCTCGATCCCGCGGGGCCGGCCGGCGGCGACCCCCGACGCCGCACCATCTGGCCGTCGATCGAGCAGCGCCTGGTGGACGACATCCAGCAGCACCGCTCCACAATCGTCTTCGTCAACTCCCGCCGGCTGGCCGAGCGCATCTGTGCGCAGGTGAACGATCTGGCCGGGGAGATGATCGCCAGAGCCCACCACGGGTCGGTGAGCAAGGAGCAGCGCAAGATCATCGAAGAAGAGCTGAAGATGGGAACTCTCAAGGCGGTCGTGGCCACCTCCTCACTGGAGCTGGGTATCGACATGGGGGCGGTCGACCTGGTCCTGCAGGTGGAGGCGCCGATCTCCGTGGCGTCGGGTTTGCAGCGGGTCGGCCGGGCCGGGCACCAGGTGGGCGCGGTCAGCCGCGGCGTCATCGTGCCCAAGTGGCGCGGAGACCTCATCACCTCTGCCGTGGTGGTCGAGCGGATGCGTACCGGAGACATCGAGCCTCTGCGTTACCCGCGCAACCCGCTGGACGTGCTGGCTCAGCACGTCGTCTCCATCCTGGCGATGGGGGAGATGACCCTGGAGGAGCTGGAAGAGCTGGTGCGGAGGGCTGCGCCGTTCGAGTCGCTGCCCACCAGCGCCTTGGTGGGAGTGCTGGACATGCTCTCCGGCCTTTACCCGAGCGACGATTTCGCCGAGCTTCGCCCGCGGATCAACTGGGACCGGATCACCAACCGGCTGTCCGCCCGCTCCAATGCCCGACTGCTGGCGGTGACCAGCGGCGGGACCATCCCGGACCGGGGACTGTTCGGGGTGTTTTTGGCCGGGGAGAACTCAACCCGGGTCGGCGAGCTGGACGAGGAGATGGTCTACGAGACCCGGGTAGGGGACGTGTTCACACTGGGAGCGTCCAACTGGAGTGTTGAGCAGATCACGCACGATCGCGTGCTGGTGACCCCGGCACCCGGCAGGCCGGCCAAGATGCCGTTTTGGCACGGGGACTCGGCCGGGCGGCCTATCGAGCTGGGGCGGGCGCTGGGCGCCTTCATCCGGAAAGTGGGCCTCGGTGATGCCGCCGAGGCGGCGGATCGCCTGCGGGGGGCCGGCCTGGACACCTTCGCAATCAAGAACCTGCAGATTTATTTGGCGGAGCAGGTCGAGGCCACCGGCCACCTGCCGACCGACCGAACGATAGTGCTGGAGCGCTTCCGCGATGAGCTCGGCGACTGGAGGCTGTGTGTGCACTCGCCGTTCGGGGCGCGCGTGCACGCGCCTTGGGCCCTGGCTATAGAAGGACGGATCCGCAGCCGTCTGGGGGTAGAGGTGCAGACCATGCATACCGACGACGGGATCGTGGTTCGCTTGCCGGAAGCGGATGAGGCGCCGCCGCTGGAGTGGATCGTGTTTGAGCCGGAGGAGATCTCATCGACCGTTACCGCCGAGGTTGGCTCGTCGGCTTTGTTCGCCAGTCGCTTTCGGGAGTGCGCGGCCCGAGCGCTGCTCTTGCCGCGCCGGCGCCCGGGCGGCCGTACGCCGCTTTGGCAGCAGCGGCAAAAAAGCGCTAACCTCCTGCAGGTCGCCTCCGAGTACGGATCTTTTCCGATCATCCTGGAGACCGTGCGGGAGTGCCTGCAGGATGTGTTCGACCTGCCGGCGCTTACCGAGCTTATGGCCGACATCCGCTCCGGCAAGGTGCGCACCGTGCAGGTCGACACCGATCAGGCCTCGCCCTTTGCCGGCTCTTTGCTGTTCGGCTACGTCGGCGCGTTCATCTACGACGGCGATGCCCCGCTGGCCGAGCGCCGGGCCCAGGCTCTGTCGCTCGATACCGGACTACTGGCCGAGTTGCTGGGCTCCTCGGAGCTGCGGGAGCTGATCGACCCGGAGGCGCTGGGGGAGGTTGAGCTGGAGCTGCAGCGGCTGACCGAGGACCGCAAGCTGCGCTCGGCCGACCAGACTCACGATGCACTGCGGGCGCTGGGAGACCTCAGCGAGAGTGAACTGATTGCCCGCGGCGCCGATCCACGGTGGCTGAGTGAGCTGGAACGGACCCGGCGGGCGGTCAAGTTGGCCACCGGCGGGCAGGCGCGGTGGGTGGCCATCGAGGACGTAGGCCGGTTCCGGGACGCCTTGGGTTCGCCTCTGCCGGTGGGCATACCCGAGGCCTTCTTGACCCCAGCTGCCGACCCCATGTCCGATTTGGTTGGACGCTGGGCGCGTACCCACGGACCGTTTCAAGCGGCCGAACCGGCCGCCCGCTTTGGGTTGGGGGTTGCGGTAGTTACCGACACGCTCGGCCGTTTGGAAGCTCGGGGCAAGGTGATCCGAGGTGAGTTCCGGCCCGGCGGGGCTGGGGCGGAGTGGTGCGATGCCGAAGTGTTGCGGGCCCTGCGGCGGCGCTCGCTAGCCAAGCTGCGCAAGGAGGTGGAGGCGGTACCGGGCGTTGTACTGGCCCGGTTTTTGCCCGCCTGGCACGGCATCGGTTCGGGGCCGCAGACCAGCACGGCGGACGATCTGTACTCCTGCATCGAACTGCTCGCGGGTGCGCCGATCCCCGCGAGCGCGCTTGAGTCGCTGGTGCTGCCAGCGCGGCTGCCCGGCTACTCCCCTGCCCTGTTGGACGAGCTGACGACGGCGGGCGAGGTGACCTGGTGCGGCTGCGAGATCGGAA
>JAHWKV010000219.1 GCA_019347725.1 Actinomycetota bacterium | reverse complement strand
ATGTTCATCGGGCGGTTGCCGCCGTTCTGCGGCGGGCGCCGATCGGTGCTCTCGTAGCCCGCGTGGCACAGGCCCGGCTCCTCGACCATGATCATGCCGAAGTGCGCGTTGACCAGGCCGGTCTGCGGATCCTTGGAGGTGACCGTGTAGCCACCCTCGACCACGATCGGGTAGGCCACCAGCAGCTGCTCGACACCGTCGAGCTCCGAGAGCAGCTGGGGGACGATCGTGGTCTCCACGTCACTTGAGATGCCAGAGCCGCGGGTGCGGAACAAGGACTCCATCTCGTCGAAGAAGACGATAACCGGCACGCCCTCCGTGGCTTTGTCCTTAGCACGTTGAAAGATGGTACGGATTTGGCGCTCGGTCTCGCCGACGTACTTGTTGAGCAGCTCCGGACCTTTGACGTTCAGGAAGTAGGCACGCACATCTTGCCGCCCGGTTACCTCCTGGGTTCGCTTGGCCAGTGAGTTGGCGACCGCTTTGGCGATCAGGGTTTTGCCGCATCCGGGGGGTCCGTAGAGCAGTACGCCCTTGGGCGGCGGCAAGCGGTAATCGGAGAATAGATCTGCGTACAAAAAGGGCAGCTCGACCGCATCGCGCAGAGCCTCAATCTGCTCGTCGAGGCCGCCGATGGCGTCGTAGCCAAGGTCGGGAACTTCCTCGAGAATGAGCTCCTCAACCTCAAGTTTGGGCAGTTTTTCAAGTAGATAGCCGGATCTCGGGTCCAAAAGCACAGAGTCTCCGGCGTGAAGACCTTCATCCAGCAGCGCAGCGCACAACGAAACAACCCGCTCGTCGTCGGCGTGAGTCAGGACGATGGCCCGGTCGTCGCCCAGCGGCTCCTTTACGATGGCGACGTCGCCCTGCCTGTCGTAGCCGGTTACCTTCACCACATTCAGGGCCTCGTTGAGCATGACTTCTTGACCCTTTGGAGCGGAGCTCAGGTCCACGTCGGGCGCGACGTTTACTCTCAACTTGCGCCCGCCGGTGAAGACGTCTGCGGTGCCGTCCTCGGACAGGTTCAAAAACACGCCGTAGCCGGAAGGGGGAGCGGAGAGCTTGTCGACCTCCTCTTGCAGGGCGGTCAGCTGCTCCCGCGCCTGCGTGAGCAGGGTAGCCATGCGTTCGGATTGGTTTTTGGAGCGGTCCGCCTCGCTGCGCACCTGCTGTAGCTGACCTTCGAGCTTGCGGATCTTAAGTGGGGCATCGCGCAGTTTCGCCCTAAGCACGGAGGATTCCTGCTCCAACTCCTTTACATGCATCTGGAGCTCGCCAACCTCCTGCTCGAAAGCGGCGATCCTTCGCTCAAACTCAGATGTTCCACGCATATTCAGGCCCATCCTTAAGTAGAAGCACCGGTATAAAGGTGAGCATTTGCATCCCTTCCAAGTATAGGCGTCTAGGGACTCGTTACCCAGTTTGATCCTACGGCCGAAACACAAAACTATGTCAACGCGCGGCCGGCTCGGGCGGCTTCATCAAACGCGCAAACGTCAAGAATCCCGTGTGGGCCACCATGCGATGGTCGGGTCGCACGGACGGTCCTTCCACATGCCACGTCCGTGTCAGCGTTTCCTGCGTCCAAATGGACGTCCAGTCGGGATCTGCCCTCATCTGCTCCGTCAACTTGTGCACCTGCAGAATTGTCGGCAGGTAACAAACCAGGATGCCGCCGGATCTAAGGGACTGTTTTATTTGGGGTAAAGCACGGTGCGGCTCCGGAAGGTCCAGCACACAGCGGTCAACCTCGAGGGAATCAATCGGCTCGTAGATACTGCCCATTCTCAGGTCCAGGGTTGCGGTGGAACCCATGAAGGCTTCGATGTTTTGCCGGGCGCGCTCGGCAAAGTCTTCTCGCCACTCGTAGGCAATCACCTTGCCATCGGAGCCGACCGCCCTCAAAAGGGCGATGCTCATCGCTCCCGAGCCGATCCCCGCTTCCAGTACTCGGGCGCCCGGATAGATATCGGCCTC
The DNA here is from genome assembly GCA_019347725.1 of Actinomycetota bacterium. Lineage (GTDB taxonomy): Bacteria > Actinomycetota > CADDZG01 > JAHWKV01 > JAHWKV01 > JAHWKV01. Next base: position 1,363 of record JAHWKV010000219.1, on the reverse strand, counting down.
CATGAGGATCATGGCGACATCCTTGGGGTAGATGACCTGGGCGCCGCGGGGCATTTTGAGCACGAAGTCGGCGTAGGTGGGCCGCATAACGCTGAGAGTCTCGCCGCCGGTGGAGGTAACGACGCACCCGTCGGTGGAGCCGAGGATCTGATCGTGCTGCACGATGCCCCGATGAAAGTGAAAAGAGGTCCCCGCGCGAAGTGTCAGTAGATAGCGGCGCCCTCGCTTGTCGGTGAGGAGCGCTTTGTCTCCGGGCTCAAAAATCACTGCCGCAGTATGAAGCATCTGTGCGACCTGGGCCTGTTGCACCAAAGAACAGGCCGGGACCGAACGAGGTTCGGTCCCCGCCTGGTTTAAGTGTTACCGGTTTAGGCAGGCGCTGAGGTGTAGGCCATGGAGGGCGACTCCCCGACGTCCGTTTGCGCCTTGGCGAGAGCCCCGCAACAGGTCTCCATGAGCAGGCGAGTCACCACGTAAGGGTCCATGTTTGCGTTCGGGCGACGGTCCTCCAGGTAGCCCTTACCCGCCTTGGCGACCGCGTGCGGGATCCTTATCGAGGCGCCTCGGTCGGAGGTTCCATAGCTGAAAGAGTCGAACCTCTGGGTCTCGTGCAGACCGGTCAGCCGGTCCTCAATGCCGTGGCCGTAGTGACGCACGTGCTTCATCGGATCCTCTCCAAGCGCCTCGCAGGCGGTGACTATCGCATCCCAATTTTCACGAGTCCCTGTGGTCGAGAAGTTGGTATGCGCCCCGGCGCCGTTCCAGTCTCCGGGAACCGGCTTAGCTGCGAGAGTAACGAAGACCTCATGCGCCTCGGCGATGCGGTAGAGCAGCCAGCGTCCCATCCAGATGTGGTCGGCGATCTCGGGTGCGCCCAGCACGCCCATCTGGAATTCCCACTGCGCCATCATGACCTCGGCATTGGTGCCCTCTATGGCCAGGCCGGCTTTCATGCAGGCCAGCGTGTGCTCCTCGACGATGTCGCGGCCCACCATCTTCTGGCCGCCCACTCCGCAGTAGTACGGTCCCTGCGGCGCCGGAAACCAGCCGCCGGGTAGGGGCCATCCGAGCGGGCGCCCATCCTTCATGAAGGTGTACTCCTGCTCGATGCCGAACTGCGGCTGCTGATCCGCGAACTTGCTGGCCGTCTTCACGCAGGCGTGGCGAGTGTTCGTGGGGTGGGGGGTTCCGTCGGGAAGGAACACCTCGCAAAGCACAAGGACGTTGTCCTCTCCACGGATCGGGTCCGGGCAGGTGAAAACCGGTTCCAGAACGCAGTCCGAACTGCCCCCGGGGGCCTGGTTGGTGCTGGAGCCGTCGAAGTTCCAGGACTGAGGCGACTTCCCGTCGGCGAGGATGCGCG
>JAHWKV010000218.1 GCA_019347725.1 Actinomycetota bacterium | reverse complement strand
CCCAGGCTCATCTGAAGATCGAGATCAAACACCATGAAGGCTCGCAGCGCACCGTAGCGTTTTCCGGCAAGGGACACGGCTGGCAAGCCCGTCTGGAGACCATGAAAGACTCGGCGGACGAGGCCCTGTCGCATACTCGTAACGCCGACCCGGACCAGTACCGCTCGCACTATGATCCGGGCGACCCAACCTCGTCGGGAAGCAATTAGGTAATGTTGGTCCTAGGGATCGAGACCTCTACCCCAGCCGCTTCGGTGACCATCGGGTCGGAGCAGGGCATCATTGCCTCCAGCTTGGTCACCAGGGGCGCCGGACCCGGCGACTTCATACTGCCCGCGGTCGAGTTCATGATGGAGCAGAGCGGCCTTAGCTACCGCAACCTATCGGCGATAGCCGTAGGGCTGGGCCCCGGTCTGTTCACGGGGATGCGGGTGGGTGTTGCCACCGCCAAAACCATGGCCCAGGCCCTGTCGGTGCCTATCGTGGGGGCATCGTCGCTGGATCTGCTGGCCTTCGACGTGCGCTACTCGGACAAGCTCATTTGCCCGGTGTTCGATGCCAAACGCAGTGAGGTGTTCTTTGCCTTTTACCGGCAGGTGCCGGGAGGCATAACCCGAGAGACTAGCTTCACCGTGGGGTCGCCCGACCGCCTCGTTGCGGAGATCCAGGGCAGCGGCGAGGACTTCCTGCTGGTCGGCAACGGCGCTTTGCTCTACAAGGACGCCTTGGAAAAGGTGGACAAGGTGGAGTTCGGCTCCATGGCGTACGCCTTCCCGCGTGCGGCTTCGCTTGTGGAGCTGGCCCTTCCCCGCCTATTCATGGAGGACTACGACCGGTTGTTCGATATCGAGCCCTATTACATGCGAAGGTCAGATGCGGAGATAAATTGGGATAGAGGCATGCAGAGGAAGAAAGCGTGAGCTCCCCCGTACCCGAGAGCCGGATCGACGTGAGACGAGTCGATTTGGTCCCGTTGCGCAGGCGGCACGTCCGCCAGGTGATGCGTATTGAGGCGCAGGTATACCCGAGGCCGTGGAGCTCGGCGCTGTTTTTGCAGGAGATAGTCAGGCGCACCGACCGGATCTACCTGGCGGCTCGCTACGATGGCACCGTGGTGGGCTACGGCGGGGTGATCACGTCGGGCCTGGAGGCCCACATAACGACGATCGCCGTTGACCCCGTCTACCACCGCCAGCGTATCGGCACCAAGCTGATGCTGGGGCTGGTGGATGCTTCCATCGCCAAGGGTGGACAGACGCTGTCTTTGGAGGTCAGAAGATCCAACTACGCGGCGCAGAGCATGTACGAGTCGTTTGGTTTCCGCCCCGTGGGGCTAAGACCGGGCTACTACGCGGAAACCCGGGAGGACGCCATAGTGATGTGGGTCGACCAGATCGATACCCCGCAGTACGCCGCTACGCTAAACCGACTGCGCAAGAGCCTGGAGATGCCGCCCGGCGGCGAGGAGCGATCAGGAAGTCGACGGGAGTTAACCGATGAATGGTGATGTAGCTGCAAGCCTGCTTTCGGAGTTCGATCTTGAAACCGAGACCGAGACTCTGCCTCAGCCGGCGGGGTCCAGCCAGGACGAGCTGCTGGTTCTGGGCATCGAAACCTCGTGCGATGAGACCTGTGCGTCGATCTTGCGGGGCAAAGACAACGTGCTCGCCAATGTGATCTCCTCCTCGGCCGACCTGCACCGCCGCTATGGCGGGGTGGTCCCCGAGGTTGCCTCCAGGGCGCACGTACAGGCAATGAACCCGGCGATCGCCGAGGCGCTGCGTCTGGCGGATCTGACCCTGTGGGACATGAACGCCATCGCGGTAACCGTCGGCCCGGGGCTCGTGGGCTCGCTGGTGGTCGGGGTGGCCGCAGCCAAAGCGCTGGCTTCGGTGCTCGAGGTGCCCTTGTTGCCGATCAACCACCTGGAAGCGCACATCTATGCCAACTTCTTGGAGCATCCCGACTTTGCCCCTCCGGCGGTAGGGCTCATAGTTTCGGGAGGTCACAGCTTGCTGGTCCATATGCAGGCTCACGGCCTCTACGACGTGCTGGGCGAGACGCTGGACGATGCTGCAGGCGAGGCGTTCGACAAGGTGGCCCGTTATCTGGGCCTCGGCTATCCGGGCGGTCCGGCCATCGACCAGATGGCGTTGGGCGGCAACAAGCGGGCCATCAACTTTCCCCGTGCGGTGATGCACCGAGGGTACGACTTTTCGTTTTCCGGCTTGAAAACGGCCGTGCAGGACTACCTGCGCAAGCAGGAAGAGCAGGGCAAAGAGGTAAAGCTGGAGGATGTGTGCGCCTCCTTCCAGGAGGCCGTCGTCGACGTGCAGGTGCACAAGACCATAAAAGCAGCGCAGGAGCTGATGGTTTCCACGGTCTTCGTCTCGGGCGGCGTGGCCTCAAACTCCCGGCTAAGGGAGCTGATGAGCGCCATGTGCGCCGAGAACGACTTGAGGCTCCACTATCCTTCGCCGGAGTACTGCACCGACAACGCAGCGATGGTGGCCTGTTGCGGGCACTTCCGCTACATCCGAGGGATAAGGGCCGACTCGAGCATCTCCGCGGAGCCGAACCTGCATCTTGCCTGAGGCGCCCTGGATGCAACGCCGCCTCCTCAGGGGCCGAGCGCTGGGCTCAAATGTCGGTCGGGCCGTTAGCAGTCTTCGGCTGAGAGTGCTAATCTGACTGCGAGCACGGGTGTCCGTTAGCTCAACAGGTCAGCCATAGGAGGAGTTAATGGGTCTTAAACCACTTGGAGATCGCGTACTGGTTAGGGTCGAGGAAGCTGAGGAAGCCCTTCCCTCGGGTCTGGTCATTCCCGACACTGCCAAGGAGAAGCCTCAAGAGGGATCCGTCCTGGCCGTAGGCCCCGGCGCCATCAGCGACGGCAAGCGTGTCCCGCTGGACGTTAAGAAAGGCGATCGGATCATCTTCTCGAAGTTCGGGGGCACTGAGGTTAAAGTCGAGGGCGAAGATCTGATGATCCTCAACGAGCGCGACATCCTGGCTGTTGTGGAGAAGTAACACTCAAAGTTTTGCAGCACAAGAGCCCCGCTTTGAAGCGGGGCTCTTTGTTTGCCTAGATGTAGTTCATCGGGTTGCGCGGGGTCCCGTTGACCCGGACCTCGAAGTGCAGGTGGGAACCCGTGCACGACCCCGAACAGCCGACGTAGCCGATTACCTGGCCGGCTTTAACCGATCCACTGGAGACCGCCTTGCGGGTCATGTGCGCGTACAGGGTGGTCACGCCGCCGCCGTGGTCGATGATCGTGCAGCGTCCGTACCCGCTACCGCAGTTAACGCCCAACACGGTGCCGTTCTTGGCCGCTCGGATCGGGTCTCC
>JAHWKV010000217.1 GCA_019347725.1 Actinomycetota bacterium | reverse complement strand
TGCCTGCTGCGCTTCGAGGACGCCGAGGGCCGGCCGCTCTGGTACGAGCCGCGGACGGTGCTCGAGGGCGTGGTCGCCCGCTTCGCCGAGCTCGGCCTCCGGCCCGTCGCCGCGGTCGAGCTCGAGTTCTACCTGATCGACCGCGAGCGGACCGAGGTCGGCGGCCCGCAGCCGCCGCGCTCGCCGCTCAGCGGCGAGCGCAAGCGCGCCGAAGTGCTGCAGATGGCGGTCCTCGACCCCACCCTAGCGGTGTTGGACGAAACCGATACCGGCCTGGATATCGACGCTTTGCAAGAGGTCGCCCGCGGGGTTCTCAAGGTCCACAACGAGCAGCGCGGTTTGTTGGTCATAACCCACTACCAGCGCCTGCTGGACTACATCCAGCCTACCTTCGTCCATGTGCTGATAAGGGGCAAGATCGTGCGCTCGGGCGGCAAGGACCTGGCGCAGGACCTGGAAGCCAAGGGTTACGATCAGTTCCGCACTGAGCTGGGCATTCCCGAGGGCGAGGAGCTCACGGATCAAGCCTGAACGAGCTTCCTGCAAGGAGGCTTGCTCCATGCGACCCGCCCGCTCTTCCAACTCATGTCTGAATTACCCGCTCCACCCAGCGTCGCCCGGAGGTTGAATAGCCGACGATTGATGTGATGATGAATGGGTAGGAGTTGGTAGGAACCAGGCGAGCAACGGGCCGGAAGGTAGAGCAAAAATGAAACGACGGCTGCTAAGTTCACGCAGGTTGCACCGTAAGCGGTTTCAGGTTCTTCACCTTCCGCTCGGACCATAAGTCGTGCCCAGCCCGAAACCAGTCCTGTCGGCCGCGGATGTGCATGATCACATCCGCACTTCGATATTTACCTCTTCAATTGAGGGCCGGGTCGGGGTGGAGGTCGAGTGGCTGCCGATCTTTGAGCAGGAGCCCGACCGATACGTACCCCTTGATCTCCTCGAGCAGATCGTGGACCCATCGGCTCCTTTGCCCTACGGCAGCCGGATCACTTTCGAGCCGGGCGGTCAGATCGAGTTGAGTTCAGTTCCGGGCCAATCCGTTGCCGTCACCTGCAACTCAATTTCCGCAGATTTGGAATTCATCCGTCACAAGCTCTCGGTTGAAGGAATCAAGCTTCACGGCGTGGGCCTGGATCCATATCGACCCGGCCGCCGGGTTCTTGAGCTTCCGCGCTACGCGTGCATGGAGTCCTACTTCGATTCCGAGTGGCCCGCGGGCCGGGTGATGATGCGGAACTCCTCGGCGGTTCACGTGAATCTGGACGTGGCGGGGATTGAAGACGGCGCAGAACGCTGGCGACTCGTACACGCGCTAGGACCGACACTGAGCGCCGTATTCGCCAACTCGGCGATTGCCGGTGGAGAGCCCACGGGCCTGCGATCCACGCGGCTGGCGGTTTGGCAGGCAATAGACCCGTCACGAACTCTGCCCACACCTCCGGTGGGGGAACCGGTTGAGGTGTGGGCACGGTATGCGTTGAAAGCCAGAGTTATGTTCATCGGCTCCAACGGTTCGCATTCTCCGGTTCTCAAACCACTGACTTTCGAAGAGTGGATGAGAGATGGTCACGAGCTGGGGTTTCCGGAACGCAGCGATCTTGAGGCACACCTGACGACGCTATTCCCCCCGGTTCGACCCAGGGGCTGGCTGGAGCTGAGGATGATCGACGCATTGCCCGATCCCTGGTGGAGGGTGCCGGTTGCACTGACCTCGGCTCTCGTCTACGACGAGAGGGCGGCTCGCCGCGTGCAGCAAGCGGTGGAGCCAACCGCAGATCTGTGGTCAGTGTCCGCCCGACACGGCATGAGTCATCCTCTTTTGGCCGAGTCGGCCCGGGTGTGTTTTGCGGCGGCGCTTGAGGCGCTCGACCGCATGGACGTGGACGACGAAACCGCCCGCGTCCTGGAGGCCTACAACCAACGCTATGTGCTCACTCAGAGGTCTCCGGCAGACGACCAGCTCGATGCGTGGAGCCAAGGAAGATCTGTATTGAGCGCGGACAAGACGCTGGAGGGGACGTGGACCTAAAGGAACATACGGCTCGACAGTTGGAGGAAGCCCGCCGGCGCTCGCTGGATCTGCTGGATCCAGTTCCCCAGGACGATCTTATGACCCAGCACTCTGTCCTGATGTCGCCTTTGGTGTGGGACCTGGCGCACGTGGGCAACTATGAAGAAATTTGGTTGTTGCGCACCATCGCCGGGCTGCCCGCCAAGGCGCCCCAGCTTGATGATGTGTACGACGCATTTCGTCATGCTCGTCACGACCGCACGAGGCTGAGGCTGCTGGATCCCCAGCAGTCCCGCAGCTACATAGGGGAGATTCGCGGCCGCGTCCTCGACACTTTGGAGGATATCGAGCTCGATCCCCCCAACCCGCTTTTGAAGGATGCGTACGTGTACGGAATGGTTATCCAGCACGAGCAACAGCACGATGAGACGATGCTGGCCACGTTGCAGCTGCGGGACGGTGATTATCCGTGTGTACAGCCCCCGCCACCCGCCGGCCGCACGGTGCCCCGGCCAGAGGTTCTTGTACCGGCCGGAGAGTTCATCATGGGAACCGACACCGAACCTTGGGCGTTCGACAACGAGCGGCCCGCGCACCGCGTGTATCTGCCCGCCTACTGGATCGACACCGCTCCTGTCTCCAACCGGCGGTACATCGATTTTATCGAGGCGGGCGGATACGCCGACAGCCGTTGGTGGAGTGAGCGAGGCTGGTCCTGGCGCAGCGAGCAGTCGCTGGAACATCCTCAGTTTTGGTTCCACGATACCGACGGCTCCTGGTTCAGGACGAGGTTCGGGCGCCGTGAGCCATTGCCCTTAGCCGAGCCGGTCCAGCACGTCTGCTTCTTCGAGGCCGAAGCGTTCGCAGCGTGGGCAGGCAAGAGGTTGCCCACCGAGGCGGAGTGGGAGAAGGCCGCGTCCTGGGACCCTAAGGCCGGGCTCAAGAGGCGGTACCCGTGGGGCGATGGCGATCCTCACGCCGGTGTTGCGAACCTGGAACAGCGCCACTTCCGCCCCGCCGAAATCGGTGCGTATCCCGGCGGTGTCAGTCCATACGGCTGCCACCAGATGGTCGGTGACGTCTGGGAGTGGACCTCATCGGGCTTCGATGCGTATCCGGGTACGGAGTGGTTCCCGTACCGAGAGTACTCCGACGTGTTTTACGGCAAGGACTACAAGGTCCTAAGGGGCGGCTCCTGGGCTACGCATCCGTCGGCCATCCGTGCCACCTTTCGAAATTGGGACCACCCCGTCCGACGCCAGATTTTCAGCGGTTTCCGCTGCGCCCGCTCCGCCTAAGGCTCGGTGACCATGTGCCGGCAACTGGCGTATATCGGTCCGCCCATGAGC
>JAHWKV010000216.1 GCA_019347725.1 Actinomycetota bacterium | reverse complement strand
ATGGTCGACCACCTCACTGCGCTGCCGCTCACGCTTATCCACGGAGACCTGCACCCCTCCAACGTCTTGGTGTGCCGCCGCCCGGCCGAGTTGCGCATATGCACGGTGGATTGGGAGCGCGCTTCTATCGCCCCCGGTCCGATGGACCTGGCCACGCTGACGATGGGTTGGGACGAGGACACTTCGGACCGGCTGGTCGAGGCCTACGCAGCAGCTCAGGGTGGCGATTCCACGGATCTGCTCAGTGACCTGCGCAACACCCACGACCTTTGCCGGCTGCACTTGTGTATCCAGTGGCTGGGCTGGGCACAGGATTGGGATCCCCCGGCCGAGTACCGTCAGGATTGGCTGCAAGAAGCCCTGCGGCTGATCGACCGGCTCGGGCTCTAACACCCTAGCCGGGTAAGGACTGGAACTTTTGACGGTTTTCAAACACGGTATCGCTTCGTTTGAGCCAACCTCGGACTCGGTGCTCATATGGACCCGTCTAAGCGGTGTAACGAGCGCCTACTGGGTAGTGTCCACCGATACGGAGATGGCCCAGGTCGTCGCACATGGCCGGGTAGAGACTGGACCCGACCGGGATTACACGGCCATGGTGGACGTAACCGACCTCACTCCGGCAACCACCTATTGGTACCGCTTTGGGACCGGATCGCAGCGGTCGCCCGTCGGGCGCACACGCACGCTTCCGGCGGGCGATGTGTCGAGCTTTACTATCGGGATGGTCAGCTGCGCTCGCTACTCGATGGCGGCCCTGACGGTCTATCGCGCACTCGCCCAGATCGAGGTGGACCTGGTGTTGCATCTGGGCGACTACATATATGAGGCCGAGGGCGATAAGGGCCCCCGGGCTCACGATCCCCCGCGGATGGCAATCGGCCTCGATGACTACCGCCGGCGGCTGGCCCAGATCAGAACCGACCCGGACTGTCAGGCCCTGCACCTTAGGCATCCGATGATGGCCATGTGGGACGATCACGACTTTGCCGACAACGCCGGCTTGGAGGGGGCCAAGGCCCATGATCCGGCCGAGCACGGCCCCTGGACGAAACGGCGGGACGCCGCGGCCAAAGCGCAACGGGAGTGGCTGCCCCGCAGGAGCCCCAACCCGGACCCATTGGTTACCTACCGGTCGGTGCCGATTGGCGATCTGGCGGACCTGATTCTGCTCGACTCCAGGATCATCGGACGGGACCCGCAGGCCTCTCATCCCGGGGCTAAATCCCTCGATGACCCCAACCGCTACCTGCTGGGCTCCTCCCAGCTCAACTGGCTGGATGATCAGCTACGGGATTCCCGCCCGTGGGCTCTGGTGGCCAGCTCGGTAGTAGTAAACCCTATTCCACTAGAGCTACCCTTGCGTAGAAAATGGAGTTTCTTGCTGCCGGAAGGTTACGTACCGGTCGGAGAGCGGATACTGCGCGACGACCAGTGGGACGGCTATCCGGGCGAACGAGACCGGCTGCTACGGCTCATTGACAGGCGCGGCCGCTCCGGTGGACGGACGGTTTTATTGAGTGGGGACGTGCACTCCTCATGGGCCTTCGAGGGTCCCCCTGGACCGGGTGGAATCCCGATATGCGTGGAGGTCACCGCGCCTTCAGTTTCCTCGGCGCCGCTGGGGCGAACGAGGCTCCCCGGTGTATGGCGGGTACTGAACCGCTCATTCCGCCGAATGGATAACGTGCACTGGGCGGAGATAACGGCCCGAGGATTTGCCGTTGTTCAGGTCCAACCCGACGCAGTGAAGGCAGGGTGGTGGTTCGTGGATCCCTATGACCCCTCCGAAGATCCCAAGGCCCGCGTGGCGGCGTCGTTCAAGACCACCAGGACGCAGCAGATTCCCGGATGGGAGGAGGCGCCACCGCCGGCCTTGCCTTCGGGACGACGAGACTTACCCAAACCGATGCCGCCACGCCCCGACGATGCTCGTTACATCCGGCGCTGGCACAAGCGAAGGCGGTTTTTGGTACTGGCACTGCTCGACGCCGTTGTCGGTCTCGTCGCACTGGGCGCGGTTTGGCTGGCGAGACGGCTGGCTGCAAGACTCAGGCGCTGAGTTGAGTTTTACTGGTTGAGCATCCATCAATCCAACCCGAGGAGGACCACGTTGCAGGCAGAGAGCTACGCACACGGTGAGCCGAGCTGGCAGGACCAGTCATCTGCAGATGCTCCCAAGGCAGCCGAGTTCTACTCCGCCCTGTTCGGGTGGAATTGCCCCGAGGGCGACCCGCAGTTCGGCGGTTACCGGGAGTGTACGCTGGACGGCAAGAAGGTCGCCGGCATCTCCGCGCAGATGCAGCCGGGCCCGGCGATATGGTCCATCTACATCAACGTCGACACGCTGACGAGGTTGCGCAGAAGATAGCCGAAAACGGCGGGCAGGTGGCCCTTGCACCCATGAAGATCGGCGAGTACGGGACCATGGCGGTGTTCAGCGACCCGACCGGCGCCTTTTTTGGAGTATGGCAGCCTGGCACCCATCAAGGGGCCGAGATCCACAACCAACCGGGTGCCGTTTGCTGGTACGAGCTGATCACCACCGACGTCGACGCCGCCGGAAAGTTTTACTCAGCCGTTTTCGGGTGGGTGGCTCAAAGGCACGGACCGCCCGAAGGACCCGGCGGCTACAGCGAGTTAAAGCTCGGTGAGCAAACGGTGGCCGGGATGATGGCCAAGCCCCCCATGATGCCGGCCGAGGTCCCGGCGTTTTGGGGTGTCTACTTTGCCGTCGCTGACGTGGACGCCGCCGCAGCGAAGGCTGCCGAGCTGGGCGGCAAGGTGCTCGTGGAACCCAAAGACATCCCGCCGGGGCGCTTCTCGGTGATAGCCGACCCCACCGGCGCGGCCTTTAACGTCCTCACCAGCAGCCGTAGCCTTCCGGACGAGGATTCAAGCAGCGCCTAAAGGCAATGACCCATCGGTGGTCAGATAGCCACACCGTCGTGGAGCGGACATTAGCGTAGAAGCAGAAAGAACGTATCAAGGAGAGCTATGGAAACACTCGCCGTTATAGCAGCCGGACTAGGGGTTTTGGCCTCGATCGTATTCATCCTGCTTGGGCTCAAGGGAATCAAGACCTTGCAGGAAATTCGTGATGCGTTGTCCAAGGACTAGGTGTAGCAACTTAAGGTATGAACCGCGAGGCGGCTAGTACGGCGCCCGACCAGCCGGCACGGACCCAACTCGACTGGACGGTTCTCACGGCAGCGGCTGTGGGCGGCTGCTCGGCGGTAGCGCGCGACTTGGAGCCTATAAGACCCCAAACCGCGGAGCGCAGTTCGCAAACTCACGTTTAGCGGTTACCATCCAACCAAAGGATAAGGCGCTAGGGTAACCACGCGGCTCTCCGGTGAAGTTGGAGCACGGGAGGTGT
>JAHWKV010000215.1 GCA_019347725.1 Actinomycetota bacterium | reverse complement strand
GGGAGCGGGGCCTGACCGGCGCAGCCCTCGAGGTCGACGACGTGGCGATGCAGGGAGCCGTCTCGCTCTACCGTGCCGCCGGGATGCAGGTGGTGCGACGGACCGACGTCATGGAGCTGCCCCTGTCGCCACTTCCGACAGCAGACGACGGATCCGGTCCCGGTCGTCCAGGACCTGGCTGACGGCGGTGGCCAGTCGCGTGTCCACCACCTCGCCGATGGCGCGCGCCAGCCGGGACAGGATCCACCGGTCGCTCAACTCCATACGGTCCCGGTCGGGCAGCGGCGCCACGTTGGCATCGCCTCCCTGGGTCAGAGCAAAGCGGGCCGCGTTCCACATCTTGTTGACAAAGTTTCGGGAGCCGGACACCCACTCGGTGCTCAAGAAAACATCCTGGCCGGTGGCGTGTTCTATCAGGGTAAAGCGCAGAGCGTCCGCGCCGTACTCATCCACCAGCTCCAACGGGTCGATGACGTTTCCGATCGATTTGGACATCTTGCGGCCATCGGCGTCCCGGACGATGCCGTGGACGTATACCCACTCGAACGGGACGTCGTCCATGAAGCGCAGCGCGGACATCATCATCCTCGCCACCCAAAGATGGATGATCTCGTAGCCGGTGACCAGAACCGAGGTCGGGTAAAAGGTTTTCAGGTCCTCGGTCTGCTCGGGCCAGCCGAGGGTGGAGAAGGGCCACAGCTGGCTGGAGAACCAGGTGTCCAACACGTCGGCGTCCTGGACGATCTGTTGCGTCGAGCACTCCGGGCATGAGGTCGGGTCTTCCATGCAGGCAAAAGTGTGGCCGTTTTTGCAGTACCACACCGGGATACGATGGCCCCACCAAAGCTGCCGGGATATGCACCAATCGCGGATTCCCTGCAGCCAGTTGACGTAGTAGTTGGTCCACCGAGCCGGGTAAAACTTGGTCTTGCCGTCCTGCACCGCCGCTATAGCCGGCTCGGCGAGGGGCTGCATCTTTACGAACCATTGTTCGGAGAGCCATGGCTCGACAACCGTGCTGCACCGGCTGCAGGTGCCGATCGCGTAATTGTGCGCTGAACGATCCTCATACAGTCCCAGCTCGGTCAGCTTCTCGGCCACGGCCTCGCGTGCCTCGTAGCGATCCAAGCCCTCAAATGGGGCCCCCTCGGCGTTAACCCGGGCTTTGGTGTCCAAGATGTTGATGAAAGCCAGATCGTGGCGCTCGGCCATCTCGAAGTCGTTGGCATCGTGTGCCGGCGTGATTTTTACTGCGCCGGTGCCGAACTCGGTGTCGACCGCGTCGTCGGCAATGATCGGCAGCCGGCGGGCGCTGAACGGGTGGATCGCCCACTTGCCGACGACGTCCCGGTAACGGTCGTCGTCGGGACTGACCGCAATCGCCGTGTCGCCCAACATCGTCTCCAACCGCGTCGTGGCGACTGTCACGCTGGACGAGCCGTCCTCCAGCTTGTAACGAAAGCGGTCGAGCCTGCCCTCGTGGTCCGAGTGGTCCACCTCGATATCCGATAACGCTGTCTCGCATCGAGGACACCAGTTAATGATGCGGTTTCCCCTATAGATAAGGCCTTCGTTGTACAGATCGACAAAGACCTTGCGCACAGCTTGAGACAGACCTTCATCCATGGTGAAGCGCTCTCGGCTCCAGTCGCAGGAGGCACCCAGGCGGCGCATCTGCCGGCCGATGCGGTCGCCGTAGAGGTTCTTCCACTCCCACACCCGCTCCACGAATTTCTCACGGCCCAGGTCATGGCGGGACAGGCCCTGGGAGCGAAGCTCTCTTTCCACCACGTTCTGTGTGGCGATACCGGCGTGGTCCATCCCCGGGAGCCACAGCGTGGCGTAGCCCTGCATTCGCTTGAAGCGAGCCAGCACGTCCTGTAGCCCGTGATCCAGCGCATGGCCGATATGCAGGACGCCGGTCACGTTGGGCGGCGGTATGACTATGCAATACGGCGGCTTGCCACTATCGGTGTGCGCGCGAAAGTATCCCCTGGTCTCCCACTGCTGATAGAGGCGATCCTCAACCTCGGTCGGGTTGAAATTCTTAGGTATCTCCGGCGGGCTGGCGCTCACTGCGGCGACTTAAGATGGTTCGTCAAAGTACTCCCTGGTTTAGGCAACAGATGTCCCGTTCATACCTACTGCGGGTGAAACGAACGGAGGCTTTAGACAAACAGTACTTGCCCCGACCGTAAGTTTCACCCGGCGCTGCGATCAACCAGACTGCGCACAGAGCAGCGGCCGGTCGGCACGACCACGCAAAAGCAAGCTCATGTACAGGTGGGCACCAAGGTTTCGACCCACGTAGAATCATGCTGATGGGTGCCCACGGCGTAGTTGCATTGTTAAGAGGTCTTGGCCCACCAGCAGGCCATGGGGAGATAGGTAGGGATCGAGATGGCTGAATGACCTCAGCTGAGCGGCTTCAACACCAGGCGCTGCACTACCGCTCCACGGCCGAGTATGTGGCGGGGATTTTGTCCTTCGTGCGGACCGGGGCAGCCTCCGGCGAGCCTGCCTTTGTTGCCGTACCCGAAGAGCAACTCGATTGGGTTCGTCCGGTCCTGGGCGAACAGCGCCATGAGGTTCGGTTCGCAGATATGAGCAAGTCGGGCGCAACCCCAGCCGTATCATTCCGGCAATCCAGTCTTTCGTCGACGAACACCCCGGGCGCCGGGTGCGCTTCGTCGGCGAACCCATATGGTCCGGCCGCACCGATGAGGAAGCCGCCGAGGCATCTCGCCATGAAGCGCTGATCAATCTCGCCTTTAAGGACGCCGGTGTGTCTATTTTGTGTCCGTACGACACCTGCTCGCTTAGCGCCTCGGTGGTTGCCGGCTCGGCCCACACCCATCCGTCAATGATCGAGTGTGGCACCCACCGATTCTCGCCTGTGTACTCGGATCCGTCATCTGCCCTCGACGCCCTGGGACGGCAGCTTCCCGAGCTACCGCCGCCGGCTGAGTCCCTACCGTTTGATATCGGCCGGCTACGGCAGGTGCGCAACACCGTCAGAAAGCACGCTCGGTTGGCCGGACTGTCGCCGGAGCGAAGCCACGAGCTGGTGGTAGCGGTAAACGAGCTCGCAACCAACACACTCACCCACACACCCGGCGAGGGAAAGCTCGGCGTATGGAACAACCCTGGGTCGCTTCTGTGCGAGGTGACCGACCGCGGACACCTGACCGACCCTCTGGCCGGTCGCCGCACCCCGGCGCCCGGCGCCGAGAGCGGCTGGCCGTGGGTGAAGAGGAAGGTGACGAGGTGGAGGTCGTCCGCTATCGGCTTCACCTCGACGGAGAGGCGGAAGAGGCATGAGCGCCGCCTCTCCCGAAGACGACGGAGCGGTCCCCAAGTATTACGAGGTACGCCAGTGGCTCCGCCAGCACATCG
>JAHWKV010000214.1 GCA_019347725.1 Actinomycetota bacterium | reverse complement strand
CCTTTTTTCTGGGAACGGTCGCCGGAGCGGTCGCCTCGGGTCGGGTTCCTCCGGGTAACGCAGAGGGCGATCCTATCGGTAGCTGGCTGAATCCGACTTCGGTGCTGGCGGGCCTTTTTGCGATCGCGGTGTGCGCCTACCTGGCGGCCGTGTATCTGACCGGCGACGCCGAGCGTGCCGGAGAGACGGAGCTGGTGGAGTACTTTCGCCGGCGGGCGCTGGCAACGGGCATGGTGACCGGTATCGTCTCCGCGGCCGGGATCCTGGTGCTGCGATCCGATGCGCCGGCGCTGTTCGAGGGATTGCTCGGCAGGGGACTGCCGATGCTTCCGCTGTCGGTGCTGGGTGGAGCCGCCACCATATGGTTCGTGTTTAAGCGCCGGCATCTTTACGCCCGGGTGGCTGCGGCCGTCGCGGTGGTGGGGGTTCTCGGCGGCTGGGCCGCCGGCCAGTACCCAAATATTTTGGTGGGAATGACGATCCAGCAGGCCGCGGCGGCACCGGTGACCCTGCGTCTGGTGATGATCACCCTTACGATCGGAGGTTTGTTCTTCATACCGGGGCTGATCTGGATGCTGGTCTTGTTCCATGGGAGCAAAGAGGCCGCTGCGCCCCGGGGTAAGGGCATGGTTTAGCGTGACGTGGGCTGCAGGTCAAAAATGACGAAGGGCGCCGAGTATTCGGCGCCCTTCGTTTGGTTCTGACTGGACTATAGAGCTCAAGTCGACCATCTGCACCGGTGGGACCAGTCCGGCGATCTATGACTTGAGGGTGGCCCGGTTTGGATTCGCTGGTCGCAGCCAGCCTGATCGACCTAGCGGCCGGTCACCTCCAGGGTCCCGAGAAGTCTTTCGCTAATTCGGACCACCTCCTTTCTCTGGTACGAAAAAGGATAGCTCATCAACGCCGATTTGGTCCGGGCTTTCGTCAAATTTTCATCCGGTTCTTCACGGTTAGCCGGCCGGCGCCGGTAGAGTTGCTTTTCCGCGCGTATCAGCATAGACAGGGGTTTCAAAAGCCATGCCGACAGAGTGGGACCTAGCGGTAAGAATTCTGATCGCCGTTGGGCTCGGCGCCGGGATCGGGCTGGAGCGGGAGCTAAGCGGACAGGACGCCGGCTTGCGTACCCACGTCAGCATCGCCATGGGCGCGGCCTTGTTCGGGATGGTCTCCGCCTACAGCTTTCAGGAGTTTGTCCAGCCCCGGGCCGACACCAACTATCAGGTCGACGTCACGAGGGTGGCCTCCAACGTGGTGACCGGTGTCGGCTTTCTGGGCGGCGGGGCGATCATCAAGCACGGGATGACGGTGAGGGGTCTCACCACGGCCGCCAGCATCTGGGTTACCGCCGCGGTCGGGCTCGCGGTAGGGCTGGGGTCGATTGTCACCGCCACCGTCACCGCAGCTGTTCTGCTGTTCGTGCTGGCCGGCTTGCGCTGGCCGCGGCGCTGGCTAAACCGGCGGTCGGTTAAAAGGGAGAATGTAAACATTCAGCTAAGCCCCGCTGCCGAGGCCGGCCCTGTGGTGGACGCTCTGTTGAAGTTGCCGGGCGTCACGGTCAAGTCGGTTTCGGTGCGCGGCGACAACGGTGAGGGCCGCGTCATTAGGGCCGACATCAAGGGTGTCGACCTGCACTCGGGATTGACCGCTTTATCGGAGCACCCGGGAGTTATGGACATCGACCTGACCCCCTAGCTGTGCCTGAGGTGCTCCCGGGACAAATCGAGCAACAGGCGGACATGGGCGTCGTCGATGCTGTAGTAGACCATTCGCCCGCTGCGGCGTTTGCGTACCACGCCGGCGCTGCGTAGCAGCCGCAAGGCGTGGGAGGCGGAGTTTTCGGGAACGTCGACGGTAGCCGACAGATCGCACACGCACAGCTCACCCGCCTCTAAGAGCGCGTAGAGCATGCGGGTGCGGGTCGGATCGCCGAGGAGCCGAAACAGGTCGCTCAGCCGGTTGGCCTCTTCCCCGGAAATCAGGCGACCCCGGGCTTCCGCGACCTTTTCCGGGTTGACGCAGTGCACGGTGCACTCGTCCAGGGCGGTTACTTGAGGTTTGGGGTTGGCGGAGGCTTCCATCGTTTCCATGGGTAGTGTGCCGGTAGGTCTGTCGGCTATCATATAGGAACACCTATTCCGATTTCCAGAGGTCGGTGCGCCCGGCTTCTCCTTTACGGGGAGGAGATCATCGCTAACCAGTCGGCTGAGATACCCCTAGCCTCGCCCCTGGCCGAGGCCGACTGCGAGTCCTGCGCCGAGCGCCTGCGAGAGGAGCTCAAAAGCCACCGGGGGTTGGTCAGCCTCGAGGAAGCCGGTCCCGAAAAGATCCTGGTGACCTACGACCCGGACAGGTGCTCTCTGGCGTGCGTCACAGACGCGGCCGACGCCATCGGAACCCGGCTCGGCCGGCGCTTTCACCACGAGACCCTGCCGGTGCAGGGGATGGACTGCTACGACTGCGCTCAGACCATCGAGCGCGCGGTGGGCAAGCTCCCCGGCGTCAGCTCCTGCTCGGTGAGCTTTACCGGCGGCCTGATGAACGTGGAGTACGAGGACCCGCCCGATGCGGCGGCCTCGGCGTTGCGCCGCAAGGTCTCGACTCTCGGCTACCGGATCCCGCATGAGCCCGAGGCCGGGGAGGAAGAGCAGGCCCGGTCGTTTTGGGCGGGCCGCCGGCGTGAAGCCGTTACGGCTCTCAGCGCAGCCGCCGTAGTGATCGCAGGGACTCTTTCGCTGTTCGGGCTTGACCCCGCGGCTACCGTCTTGTTCGCGCTGGTAATTGTGACTTCGGGATACCCGATCGCCCGCTCGGGTATCGCCGCGGCGGGCGCCACACATCGGCCCGACATCAACCTGCTAATGACTATCGCGGTGATCGGCGCAGTTGCCATCGGCGCCTGGATGGAGGCCGCTCTGGTTGTGGTGCTGTACGCAGTGGGGGCCGATCTGGAGAGCTACGCGGTCAACCGAGCCCGCAAGAGCCTGGGGGATCTGCTCAGCCTGGCGCCGGAGCGGGCGCGGGTGGTGCGCAACCTCGTCGAGGTCGAGATCGATGCGCAGGAGCTTCGCGTAGCCGATCAGGCGGTGGTGCGGCCCGGTGAGCGCATTCCCGCCGACGGCCGGGTAGTGGGCGGATCGAGCGCGGTTAACCAAGCGCCGATAACCGGCGAAAGCGAGCCGGTGGACAAGCAGCCCGGCGACCAGGTCTTTGCCGGGACGCTCAACGCCGAGGGCAGGCTGGTTATCGACGTGGAAAGCGCCCCTGGAGACACCACGCTGGACCGTATCGGCCGGGCGGTGGCCGAGGCCCAGGCCAAGAAGGCCCCGGTGCAGCGCTGGGTCGACCAGTTTGCCGCCATCTATACGCCGATCGTCGTCGCGGTGGCGGTGCTCACCACCGCGGTCCCGCCCCTGCTCGGTCTGGGTTCGTTTGAGACC
>JAHWKV010000213.1 GCA_019347725.1 Actinomycetota bacterium | reverse complement strand
CGGTCGGCTTCGCCTGGCAGACCGCCCGATGCCGCCGGGAGGAGAGGGGCCATCGCTCCAAGCGGCAGTTTGGCTGCTGAACGGGTGGCTGTCACCCAGCCCACGATTGCTCCGTTACGCTCGGCGACCTTGAGTGCCTCCCGTGCCAGCCGGGTCTTGCCGACCCCGACTGGCCCCGCGATGACCACCCCGCGTGGACTTCGGCTTTCGACCAGTCTTGTCAGCTGGCGAAGCTCTCGGATTCTACCGACGAGCGGCCATTCGCTGCCGCGTTCCATCGCCAAGCGGCGTGCACCCCCTTCCCTTGAGTATGCCAGACCCACCGCCAGTATGCCAGCGACTTCGATGTTCAGAGGCGGCATCCCTAGCGGAGTAACTCGGTACTCCCACTCCCCGCGTGAGGTACTCCTGACAGGCACGTTCCGCCGGGGTCAAATAGGCACGCCGGTGCATTTGGGAAAGGACACGTCCATGGCGGAAGCTCCTCGTGAAGTGGTGTTGCCGGCCTCCGACGCGGACATCGACCATCTTGTGGCGGATCTGCGTTCGATCAGCGTGGTAGTGAACGGTCAACACGCCGAGCAGCTGAGCTCGACGCTCCAGTTGAGTGGCCTTACGCATTTCAGGATCCAAGCGTTGGTGGCTATCGCCGGGGGCCTCCACGAACATGGGGAGTTCGGCGCTACCGATCAGCTCTTCGAAAGGGCGGTACGCACGGCCGAGGAGCTCCTCGGTCCGACCGATCCCGCTGTCTCTGCGGTGTTGCGGGAGCGGGCAGGATTCCTCATGGAGGTGGGTCGGGCCACGGAGGCGGTCGATCTGTACCGCCAAGCGCTGACGGTCCTGCGGTCGACCCTCGATCCCGACCATCCGGACATCGTCACGATGCTCCACGACTTGGCCCTCACCTGTGAGATGGTCGGCCGGATAGACGAGGCGCAGCTGCTCTGGGCGGAGGCTCGTGCCGCCTTCAGCGGAGGCGGTAGCTCCTGCTTGCACGCCGGAACGGACCGGTCGACGCCTCAGGAGCAGTAATAGGGACGACCCTTGCGTCCTTGACGGCGTAAGGAGGGGGGAAGATGACAAGCGTTGAATGTGAGCCGCTCACTTGGACATCGAAGCGCGACATCGACGTGGACCATCAGCGAAGGCTCGAGGTCTCTCGGTTCCTTCGCTCCCGGCGTGCTCGGCTCTCCCCCGAGGATCTGGGTCTCGAGCCTGGGCCTCGCCGCCGGACCCCCGGACTGCGACGGAAGGAGGTCGCCGCGCGGGCCGGCGTGAGTGTCACCTGGTACACCTGGCTCGAACAAGCGCGACCCATCAACGTCTCTACAGACGTGATCGATGCGTTGTGCCGCGCACTACGCCTCGACGAATCGGAATGGCGGCATGTCCGGCGCCTCATCGGTCTGCCGACCCCCATCATCGAGCATCACGGTGCCGACATCAGGACCATCCGCGCGGTGGTCGACGCTTTAGGCGTCCTACCAGCCGTAGCCTTGGATAGTTGTCTGGACATTATCGTCACCAACGAAGCCCAAAAGGCGCTCTTCGGCGATCCGTCAACGCTCCCGCCGCATAGGCAAAACCTCTTATGGTGGATGTTCGGCGACACGGACATGCGCCGGTCGATCGCAGACTGGGATGAGTCAGCCACCATGCTGGTCGCCTGGTTCAGAGCGGAATGCGGCAAGCACCCGGGAGATCGACGATCCATTGAGCTGGTCGACGAACTATCGCGGGAGAGTAATGATTTTAACGAACGATGGAAGCGCGGAGAAGTCAAACAGTTTATGGGACGCCAATACACGGTCCGACACGATCGGTACGGAGTGTTCTGTCTGGAAAACACTCAGTTGCGGGTGGTCGACCACCCCAGCGTCACAATCCTGGTCTCGGTGCCTGTAGAGGCGCGGAGCCAAGGCGTCTTACACCAAATCGCTGCTTCGCTGGCAGATGCGTCATGTGCAGAGACCCTGTGAGAAGCTCCGGAAGGCCATCAACTCAGATCATGAACCATTCCAGAACTTCAGAAGGATCCGATATACATCTACGACTCGTTCACGTCGACCGCCACGACGCCATCACCGTGTTAAGAGTAACTCTACCGCAACTATTCAACCGGTTTGACCGGTACGTGCTCGACCGGTCGAAGGACGTGATTATCCGGGATGGCGAAAACATCGCCAGTTCCCACGTGGAGGACCGCCTCCTCAGCTATCCCGATATCGCCCAGATGGTTGCCCATCGGGTTGCCGCATCCCGATCTCGGCGACGAGGTAGCGGCGGCGGTCGTTCCCGGGCTGGGCGGGTCACTGGGCGTCTCCGGGCTGAGCGCCCATGCCCGCGCCGGCCTGGCGCACTTCGAACTTCCAACCGCGTGGTGGATCCAGGCTCGAAAGGAGGCGGGGGTGCTCTTCAAATCGGTGTGGAACACTGTCTTTGCATCGGTCCGAGGAGCTGCCGTTCAACTCCGTCGGCAAGTGCTCAAACGCGACAGGAGCGTCATTGGCAGCGCAGCTGCACCTGTACCTGGTCGCCAGCATATTCTGGATCATTGATGCCGATCGACTCAGCATTGCTCGCAAGGACGGGGAATCGCGACGTCCCAATGGCCGGGATGCTGGAAGGCAATTGATCCGATGAGCAACGCCTTGTCGATCGCCTACGACGGGCCGGTGGCCGAAGTCACCCTCACCCGACCCGATGTTTTGAACCGCTTCGATTCCGACCTGCACGCCGGGTTCATCGAAGCACTGGACGACGTTCGCCATCACGGTGGCGTGCGGGCCATCGTGCTGGCCTCCACGGGCAAAATCTTCTCGGCCGGCGGGGATTTCGAGTTCATGCTGGCCCTCCACGACGACACTAAATTGCGCTTGCCCTCGCTCGACGAGGGGCGCCGGCTGCTCAACACGTTGATCGACCTCCCGATCCCGATCGTCACCGCCCTCCATGGTGACGCGATCGGTCTCGGTGCCACCGTTGTGCTGGCCACCGACGCGGTGGTGGCCGCCCGCACCGCCGCCCTGTGCGACCCGCACGTGGCTATCGGCCTGGTAGCGGGCGATGGTGGATGCGTGGTCTGGCCCGCCTCCGCCGGCATGCTGCGGGCCAAGCGCCACCTGCTGACCGGCGACCGGTTGATGGCCGAGGATGCTTTCGCCATGGGCCTCATCACCGATTTAGTTGACACCGCCGGCGAAGCGTTGGCCGCCGCCCGGGCGCTGGCCCAGCAGATCGCCGCCCTGCCGCCGCTGGCCGTCCAGGGAACGAAGCGGGCCCTCAACCGCTCGCTGCAGCAACGGGCCGGCGAGGTGCTCGACCTGTCGTTCGCCCTAGAGGCTATTTCGCTCGCGTCCGACGACCTCGTGGAGGCCATCGCCGCCTTCCGTCAGAAGCGGCCAGCCAACTATTACGGAAAGTGATGAGACCCGAAGCCCGGGTGGGGTG
>JAHWKV010000212.1 GCA_019347725.1 Actinomycetota bacterium | reverse complement strand
TCCCACCGCCTTCCGAGAGCTGTTGCCATACGTTCCTCCTTTCCAAAAACCCACATGCGCTTCCGCTTGTTCGGGCGTAAACCTGATCTGCTAAAAGAATAAAACTTGATACGAAGACTGTCAAGGTAAGTGGGACACGGCGACTAAAGGATCTATTCCTTGGACCGGCGATCGGCTGCCTACAGGTTTTCGAACTCGAAGATGCGTCGCTCCAGATCCTGCTCGCCCATGTCGAGCTCGCGCGCCATCTTCTTTAGCAGCGGTACCAGCTCGTATTCGGCTACCGGGCGCCTGAGTCCCGTAGATACAAAGCTCATCAGATGCGCGCTCGGTTTAATCGGCCCGCACCCAAGGCGGGTCAGGATCGCCTCGTAGATGGGCAGATCCAGGCCTTTGACGCGGCCCATGAAGTCCCGGTAACTGCTGTTGTGGGCCCACCTGCTCAAAGCTTCCTGGTTGACGACGCCTTTCGATTCGAAGAAGGCGACCAAACCCCTTAGCTCCTTAACCCGGCGAGCTGCCCGGAACCCCCACAGGTCGCTACCGGCGAACAGGTTGCCCTCCGGCGAGTCCTCGTACCGGTTGAGGAAGGTCTTGAGGTCGGTCAGCGTCCGGATCTGGTCACCCCACCTTTGCCGAAAATGCCCCAGCGCTCGCCGTACCGAGCTGGTCGTGGATCGATAGTCGAGTACGGCCAGAAAGAGATTGGTGACGTAGTCGGTCTGCACGTAAACCCCGCGCGCGGGCGGAAGGGTGCGGGCTCGAATGGTCAGTGTCTGGAATTCCTCGTCGGATATACCCATTAGGAAACCTCCGCGAGCGAGCTGGATCTCTAAGTATAAAAATGCAGGCGCGCAATTTCTTGGCTATCAGTCGGATCCGCGACCATTCGTCATAGAGGGCTGCTTAAGTGCCGGCTCTATCCTGCACACCGGGGCGTTGCGCCGGGGGCCGAGCGAACCTCTACCGGTAAATGTGGCTGTCGTCGGGAAAGGAGCCCGTCTGCACCTCATTGGTGAACTGCGTGACCGCATCGACCGCCGTGCTGCGCAGATTGGCGTACTGCTTGACGAACTTGGGGGCCTTGCCGGAACCCAAGCCCAGTAGATCGGTGATGACCAGTACCTGGGCGTCGCATCCGCCCCCTGCGCCGATGCCGATCGTGGGTATGGCCAGGGATCGGGTGATCTCGGCGGCGACCGGAGCCGGGATTGCCTCCAGCACCAGGCTGAAGGCTCCAGCCTTGGCCATGCTGCGCGCATCGGATGCCAACCGATCGGCCGCCTCCCGAGACCGCCCCTGGACCCGGTAACCACCGAGTGCGTGGACGGATTGCGGGGTGAGGCCGAGATGAGCCATCACGGGGATGCCGTGATCCACGAGCCGGTGGGTAAGCTCTACCTGGGCGCCTTCCAGCTTGACCGCCTGCGCTCCGCCTTCCTTTAGGAATCGGACGGCGCTGGCGAATCCTTCATCCAGCGAGGTTTGGTAGCTGCCAAACGGCATGTCGGCCACGACCATCGCCCGGCCTGCGCCCCGGGCCACCGCCTTGGTGTGATGAAGCATCTCGTCCATGGTCACAGGCAGAGTGGTCTCATAGCCGAGCATCACCTGCGCCAGTGAATCGCCTACCAAGATCACCGGGACATCTGCTTCATCGAGAATCCCGGCCGTCAGGTGGTCGTAGGCGGTCAGCATCACGAACTTTCGACCCTCTTGCTTGAAGCGAGCCAGATCGCGGACGGTTACATGCATCGCCGAGCCTCCTTAGGCTGTAGGTCTCGGGGTGTGGACCTTTGCCTGGATCCTGGCCCACGTTGCCTCCAAGCCACGTTCAAGTGTAGGGCAAGTACCACGTTGGATAGTGCCTCCTATATCATGGATACGAGGGGCTTACCATTTTGTTTGTTTGTGCCGCGCCCCAATCGAGTTGAGGGAGAGCCGAAAGTTGACCCTTCGTGTTGCAGTGTTGTGCTGGGAGGAAAGTCGTCCGTGGGTTAGCGCGCTGCGACAGCAAGGCTATAGCGTCCCATGGGTTGATGAGCCCAAGACCGACGTTCAGCGTCAGATGAGGAATGCGGAGCCGGACGTGCTTGTCGTGGACTTGACGAGACTGCCCGAGCGGGGAGTGTCCGTGGTTGAGGCCCTGGCCGACAAAGGCTTGCTGGCCGGCATTCCTGTGATCATGATTACCTCGGACGGCGGCCCTGCCGAAGGTGTCGGCGAGCTGGACGCCGAACTCAGCGTGTGCGCACCCGGCGAGATGACTGCGGCGGTTCAAGCGCTGGCGGAGCGGCAGCAGGCTAGTTAGCGCATCTCCCCATGTCCCAAGCTGAGACCCGGGTACCCGCACGCACGCGCAAACCGCCGGCAAAGCCGTCGGACCCGGCCGGCAGGCGGTTTCCGATCGTCTACCGGCGCCTAAAGCGCGAGTACCCCAACGCCAAATGCGCGTTGAACTTCTCCAACCCGCACGAGATGTTGTTCGCTACCATCCTGTCGGCTCAGTGCACCGACGCCATGGTTAATAAGGTCACGGAGAGGCTTTTTGCCAAGTACCCGACCCTGGAGGACTACGCCGCCGCCGACCCTGTAGAGCTGCAGCAGGAAATAAGGGCCACCGGGTTTTTCCGGCAGAAGGCCAAGAACCTGCAGGCTACAGCCCGCAAGCTCCTGGACGAGTTTGGCGGTGAGGTTCCCGAGACCATGGAAGAGCTGACCACGCTACCTGGAGCCGCTCGCAAGACTGCCAACATCGTGCTCGGCAATTCCTTTGGCAAGGTGGTGGGGATCGCCGTTGACACTCACGTCCGCCGTTTATCGCAGAGGCTGGGTCTTACCTGCAACGAAGACCCGGTAAAGATAGAGAAGGATCTGATGGATTTGGTACCCAAAGACAGGTGGTTTGAGCTTAGTTACCTGTTTATCGAGCACGGCCGGGCAGTGTGCAAGGCGCCGGTACCTCGGTGCGGTGAGTGCGTGCTGGCCGACATATGCCCGTCTGCGCGGGTATAGAAGGTGGCTGCCGGCAAGCTGTACGTAGGGACTTCCGGATTTGCCTTCAAGGAGTGGAAGGGTCCGTTCTATCCCGACGGGGTCACCGACAGGAAGATGCTCGAGTACTACTCGACGAAGCTGGACTCGGTGGAGATCAACTACACGTTTCGCCGGATGCCCTCGGAGAACACGATCACCAACTGGGCGCGGCAGACTGGAGACGGTTTTCACTTCACGCTCAAGGCGCCGCAGCGCATTACCCACTTCAAGCGGTTGGTGGACGCCCGGGAGGATGCCGAGGATTTCGTACGGCGGGCCCGCCTTCTTGGGCCTCGACTGGGCACGGTGTTGTTCCAGTTGCCTCCGAATTTGAAATACGACAGGGCCCGCCTGGAGGAATTTCTAACCGGACTCCCGCCGGTTGCCCGCTATGCCTTCGAGTTCCGGCACGAGTCCTTCAACTGCGTGGAGGCCAA
>JAHWKV010000211.1 GCA_019347725.1 Actinomycetota bacterium | reverse complement strand
GGTGCCTCGCAGTCGCTGGCTATCGGTCTCCGGCGGCATATCCGTGGCTTATGTTTTCGTACATCTGCTTCCGGAACTGGAGCACCACCAGCGTCAGATCGGGGCAGAGGTTGAGTTTGGTGACCGTCATGCCTACCTGGCAGCTCTAGCCGGGTTGGCCGTCTTTTACGGCCTTGAACTCCTTGCCGTGACCTCCCGACGAACCCGCCGGCGCGAGGAGTCCAAAGATCTTGCAGGTCGCCATGTTTTCGTACTGCACATGGCTATGTTCGCCCTCTACAACGCCGTTGTGGCCGAAATACTCGTCAATTGGGACAACTCCTGGCCGCTGTTTTTATTTACCTTTGCCCTGGCTGTGCATTTCGTCGTGGTCGACTACGGGTTGAGAGATCACCACAAGCAGGATTACGACCGCGTCGGGCGCTACGTGCTTGCAGGAACTTTTGCCGCCGGGTTTGTCGGAGCGATCCTTGTCCAGCCGCCCGAACCGGTGGTCGCGGTTATGAGCGCTTTTCTGGTGGGAGGAATAGTGATCAATGTCCTCAAGGAGGAGATGCCCGCGGAACGCGAGAGCAGCTTCTTGGCCTTTGCCGGCGGACTGGTGGGGTACGCCGGCCTGCTATTGATCGTCCCTTGAGCGGGCGGGACGCAGGCGCCGTGAGGTTTGCGATTAATCCTTGGCAGTGCCCGCGCCAAATGCTGCGCCGATGAACATCGGGATGTCCTGGACCAGCACGGCTACCCCTATTCCGATTCCAGCGACGGTGCCTATTATGGGAAGGTCGAAGGCGCTCAGAAGCAGAGCCACCAACAGGCCAACCAGCACTGCTGGGATTAAGGCCGCGGTCATCGCTTTGCCCAAAGTGCGTGCCTCCGTCCCACCGACGAAGCCTGCTATCGCAGGTCCGAGAACGGGCAGCCAGAACAAGACCACGGATAGACCGATCATCCATACGGCGGCCTTACTGACGGATCCCCCGCCGATTACTCGTTTCGATTTGGCACTCATGACGTCTTTTTACCCTGGTAGTCGCCAACCGAACCACAAGTGATTCGATTCGCGGCCGTCAGGAGTTCTGCTCTGCTGTCTTGGCCGTAACCTTGGCTTTCTTGGGATCCGGCGGCACGATCCCAACGACCTTTTCTCCAGGCCTGGGTTTTCGGTTTTTGGGTTCCCCTTCCACCGTGCGAGGCAGAGCCCGGCCGTAGGTGTCGACGATAAAGAGTAGGCCGGCCAAGTTGTCGTTCTGCCGCTGGTAAGCGTCGTAGTCGAAGGACTCAGACAATGTCGTCGCCTTGATCTCGTGGCCCTCGGCAAGTCTGGACTCCAGTGTGCCGTGGTCGAGATCTCCGCCGAAGACCGGTCGTCCGCGCAGTTGTGGTGAGGCCATGGTTCGCGGCGTCCCCGGCCCCTCGGGCCGGCGCATCTGGAAGGTGCCGGCCTGGCCGAAGTATTGGCTCATGCGCAGGCATATCAACGAGTTGTACTCGTCGTTGACCGTCAGGGCGAGAACAAGCGCGTTGGTAAAGAGCAGGCGGTCGTCTATTCGTTCGTTGAGGACGCTTGTGTATCTCGTGGTGAGCCCGGACATGCGCGCGGAGTAGTCCTCGGCACGGTTGGTCGACACTACCGTCACCTCCACTCCGGCCGCCTTGAGCCCGTGTGCAATCTCACGGGCTACCAGGTCGGCGCCTACGATCAGCACTCCCCGGGGATCGGGCAGGGCTACGCCGAGTCGCTTGGCGAGTGGTGCGGCGCCGAGCCCGTAGAAGAAGGCCGTACCGAGAATCACCAAAAAGGCCGCCGGCACCAGCGTCTCAGCGCCCTCAACGCCGGCGAGGGCCAGTTCCGTCGCGAAAACCGATGAGATCGAAGCTGCGACGATGCCCCGCGGTGCGACGGCCGATATGAAGACCCTCTCTCGCTTGGTGAGGTCCGACCCGATGGTCGACACCGCAACTGCCAGGGGCCGAGCGATCAGGATGGCGACGGCAAGCAGTGCGAGTCCACCGAACCCGAGATCGAGCAGGGCGACAAACTCCATCTGCGCCGCCAGCACGATAAACAGCACCGCAATCAGAAGCACTCGAATGGTCTCGGAGAACTCCACGATGCTCTTTACCGACACAAACGGTTGATTGGCCAGCGCCAGGCCGAGCACGATCGTGGCCAGCAGGCCGGACTCGTCTCTAATCAAGTTGGCAACGGTGAAGGCGCTAAGCGCCATCATCAAGGAGACCCCGCTGTGCAGGAATTCGGGAATTCGAAAGCGCCGTAGCAAAGGGATCATCACCGCGGCGACGGCGCCGCCGACACCCGCGCCTACCAGCAGGAAAACGCCGATGTCCTGGGCAGTCTCGGCAAGAGTGCGGTCGACCTGACCTGCGATGATCGTCTCGAAGACGATGACGGCGAACATTGCCCCAATGGCATCGATGAGGATGCCCTCCCACCTTAAGATCGCCCCGATCCGCCGCGTGGGTCGTATCTGTCGTAGCAGCGGGATTATGACCGTAGGCCCGGAAACGATGAGGATGGCGCCGAGCAAAGCAGCCAGGCCTTGCGACAAATTTAGTAGCCAGGCGGAGGCAAACCAAAGCGTCGCCCATGTAGTGATGGCCCCGAGGGAAACCAGTCGCCAGGTCGCCCCGGCGATCCCCTCCAGTTCACGGATCTTTAGGCTGAGGCCGCCCTCAAAAAGGATCACGCCTACGGCCAGCGACACAAACGGGGCCAGCAGGTCGCCGAACAGCTCATCTGGGTCGAGCCAGCCGAGAATCGGACCCGCGGCCAAGCCGGCGCCGAGCAGCAGCAGGATGGACGGCACCCTAATGACGGTGGCGAGCCACTGCGCCGCGACGCCGATGATTACGATCGCCGCTAGTCCGACTACGACCGTTTCAGACATAGGATGTTCTCCCTACGGAATCGGATCGTCCAGGATTGGATTGGTTAACTTTACGCACGGTCGGCGTGTGCGTTCCGGCCGGTAGCCTACGGTGAGATGATCGCGCTCTATGCGTGAGCTCGTCGTTCTGGGCACGTCCGGACAGGTGCCCACCCGGAAGAGAAACCTTAACGGGTACCTTCTGCGTTGGGAAGACGAAGGGTTGCTTTTCGATCCCGGCGAGGGAACTCAGCGTCAGATGCTCCTTGCCGGCGTGCGGTCGTCGAGCATCACAAAGATCCTGCTCACTCACTTCCACGGAGATCACTGTATGGGTCTGCCCGGAGTGGTCCAGCGGCAAACATTGGACGGCGTCGGCGGACCGGTCGACGTATATTACCCGGGCGGAGGGCAGAAGTACCTGGACCATCTAATGAGTTCGTCGATTCATGGCGCGGGGGCCACGCTCAAGTTCCATCCGGTTCAAGCCCCTGCGGTGTTGGAGGCTGAAGGATCTTTCACTCTTTCCGCCCGGTCTCTTGCTCACCGGGTCGAGACTATCGGTTACCGCCTCGAGGAGCGTCATGGTCGGCAG
>JAHWKV010000210.1 GCA_019347725.1 Actinomycetota bacterium | reverse complement strand
CCCGTTTATAGGTAAAGGACCCTTGGTGTGTGGGGTGCACTAAATGGATCGTCGTGGCGCTGGTGGGTTAACACTTCAGCTCCCGCGTCCGTACAGGGACAAGCGGCTCTGCAACTTGGTCCGTCCCTGGTCCGGTGCGTCCAGAAGCTCGGACGCAAGATCATCCACAGGGGGTGGTCGATAAAGCTGAACAATCCGAGCGCAAGCTGAGGACAGCCAGCCGGTGAAAGTCCGGTCCGGGGAGGTGCCAGGACCCCCGGTAGCAGGCTCCCGGAAACGACAGAGATGCCGTTTGCCGAAGCGGAGCGTCAAAGTCCCTGTAAGAGGGCGAGCAACTGACCGGTCTGCAGCGTGCAGCGAAACCTGAACAAGCGTTGTCAAGACGGGCCGCTGAGAGGCGGAGCAAGGGAGAGCCGAGCCAGTCGGACTATGGCGAAGGCCACGGAAAGCACCTTTAGACCCTGGAGCGGGTGCCCAAGAACTCCCCGGCGCAATGGGCGTTGAACGGTCAGAAGGTTGTGCTCAGAACTGGAGAGGCCCTACTCGGCCCCGGAAACTGCGGATCCGGGAGCGACCCCTACCTATAACCGGACAACCCGGGAAGTGGCAGGAAGCCGAGAGGGAGTCGGAGGGGGTCGTACGTAGCTTTGACCGCCGGGACAGACAAAGCCGGCGCAGCCAAGGACCCCTGCTTCATCGATGCACGTAAGTGCAGGGAGGGGATAGGTGAGTGCCCACAACGGCTAATTCCACCAAGGGCCGGCGGCGAAGGAGCCTACCCGGGTCCCGAGCCCTGGCCGACGTGCTGTACCGCAGCGCCAAGCAGGACCCTGCCCGCCGTTTTCATGCCCTCTACGACAAGGTCGCCCGCAGCGACATCCTGTGGCAGGCGTGGGTCGACGTTGCTTCCAACGGTGGCGCCCCCGGCGTCGACGGGTAACCATCGAAGACGTTGAGAGCCAGGGAGTGGCAGCCTTCCTGCAGCAGATCCAAACCGAGCTCACCAACCGGACCTACCGTCCGGCCAGACTGAGAGCGGTGCAGATCGAAAAGCCCGGCAAACCGGGAAAGTACCGGACGCTGGGCATCCCCACAGTTAGAGATCGCACGGTCATGACTGCCGCGGCGATGGTGCTTCAGCCCATCTTCGAGCCCACGTTTCTCCCTGCAAGCTTCGGCTTCCGTCCCGGGAAGAGTCCACAGGACGCCCTGGAGGCGGTAAGAAAGGAGGCCAACCGGGGAGCCGACTGGGTGCTCACTGCTGACGTTCAAGATGCCTTTGGCAACCTGGATCACGACGCCTTGATGGAGGAGGTCTCCAAACGGGTGTGCGACCGCCAGATGCTAAAGCTCATCCGAGCGTGGCTAAGAGCCGGGGTGCTACAGGATCAAGGGACGACCGACCTACCGTCGGGAACCCCGCAGGGTTCGCCAATTTCCCCGCTGCTGTTCAACATTGCCCTGCATCGTTTCGATGAGCAGTGGCAGCACAGCAGCAGTCGCATCGGGAGGCTCGTCAGATTCGCCGACGATTGGTTGATCCTTTGCCGGACTCGCCAAGGGGCCGAGGAGGCCCTAAGACGAGCCACGGCAATCCTTGGAATTCTGGGGCTTCAGCTGAACCCAGACAAGACCAAGGTCCTCTGCCTCACCAAGGGTAGTCAAGGCCTGGAGTTCCTCGGCTTTCACCTACACAAGGTCGAGGCCTGGAAGTATCCCGGCCGCTACTACCTGCAGCGCTGGCCCTCGCAACGGTCGATGGCCAGCATCAGAGGCAGGATCCGGGAGCTGACCAATCGCAAGCAAGTGGGCAAAGCACTGGACATGGTGATAGCCGACCTCAACCCGATCCTAAGAAGCTGGGGTAATTACTACCGCTGGGGAAACTCAGCGGCCAAGCTGGCCATGATCGACCGTTACGTTCACGAGCGACTGGCGATCTTGATGAGCCGCAAGCACGGGCGCCAGGGCCGCAACTGGGTCACCCGTTACAACGGGGACTGGTTTCGCACCCTGGGCGTCTACCGCCTGAGCGGAAACGTCCGGTACGGGTCGGCGCATGCCCTGCGGTGAACGATGTCGGTGAGCGGCTTGCGGGAGAACCGCACGGGCCGTTCGATGGGGGAGCGGAGGACGACGAGCTACAAGATGGAGAACCGGCCTAAATATGGGATGCGTTCCCGGCCTGGTGATGGCGACCGGCACGGCTTCATCGGAGGCGGCGCATCCTCCGCTCTACCCGACTCCATCGCCGAAAAACGTCGCAAAGGCCATGCCGGCGATTATCGCTGGTCGATCGAGTTTTTCA
This sequence comes from Actinomycetota bacterium, assembly GCA_019347725.1. Taxonomy (GTDB): domain Bacteria; phylum Actinomycetota; class CADDZG01; order JAHWKV01; family JAHWKV01; genus JAHWKV01. The sequence goes on along the minus strand of JAHWKV010000210.1, from coordinate 1,199 downwards.
ACCTTACGGCTCGGACGCACGACCGGGGCCGCTTTTTTGTTGCTGGATCAGCATAAGTCGACAAATCGGTGCTGTGGGCGGCCCGTCTCCCGACTGAGCGAGGTTGTGCCGCATACGCTGGTATCCTTCTAACAGCATTTGGCTATCCCGCTGGCTTCGCTCCAAAGCGAGGTTGAATGGTGGAAACGTCGGGACACCAGCACGGGCCGATGGAACTCGAATGGCCGCTGATGGGGCGGTCGACGGAGTTGCAGCGAGTCGGAACACGTCTCCGTTCGGGGCGGGGCGCGATCGTGGTAGCGGGAGCAGCGGGCGTAGGCAAGACGCGGCTGGCGACCGAATGTCTGCTAGCAGCGGCATCGGCGGGCTTCGTTCCGCTGCGGGTGGCTGCGACCTCGGCAACCGCATCCCTTCCTCTAGGCGCGTTCGCAGAGCTACTTCCGGACATCGACGGTGGGATCAGCCGCCCGGACCTTCTTCGCCGCGTGGCACGCTCAATTGTTGAGAAGGGGGGCGGGGCTCCCGTGGCAATCATGGTTGACGATGCCCACCTCCTCGACGAGGCCTCAGCGGCGCTCACCCACCAGCTTGCCCGGGCAGACGGCGCTTTCTTACTGGTAACGATCCGCTCCGGCGAACCCGCATCGGACGCCGTAATGGCGCTGTGGAAGGACGGACTTGCAGAGCGGATCGACCTGAGGCCCCTGAACGTCGAGCATGTACGAGGCCTCCTGACTGCCGTCCTAAAAGGTCCGGTCGATGGAGCGACGGCCCACCGTTTTTGCGACCGTACGGAGGGTAATTCGTTGTTCCTGCGGGAGCTTGTCCTAGCTTCGCTCGACGCAGGCGTTCTTCGGGAGGAAGAGGGAGTGTGGCGGCTGGCCGGCTCTCTGCCCACCTCTGACCGGCTGGTCGAGATCGTCGAATCCCGCCTCGGCAAGATCGACGAGGCCACTCGGGCGTGGCTGGAGCTTCTTGCGCTGGGTGAACCGCTCGAGGTCGAGATCGCCCAGGGCCTGGCGGGCGATCTCGACCTTCCGGATCTTCTCTTCGTGCTTCTTCACCACGGCTTCCGCCCGGTGAGCCATCCGCTCGGCATTCGCGATCGCCTCCCGGACAGTCATATCGAGATCGAAATCGAGATCCAGATCCATCTCCTCCAGTCCGGACGCCTCGATCTCGCGGGCGATCTCTTCAGC
>JAHWKV010000020.1 GCA_019347725.1 Actinomycetota bacterium | reverse complement strand
GTGTATTACCTACATCGACGGCCAGCAGCACTCAGCAGCGTCCTGATGCCGTGATCACTAATTAAGTACGGGCTGGACGTTGGTCACTCCATCCAACTTAACCACCCGAGGCACAAAGTCTTGCGCCTCGGAGCTTTCCATCTCGGCGTATGCGATCACTATGACCAGGTCGCCCTTGGAGACGAGACGGGCCGCTGCGCCGTTGATCACAACCTCCCCGGAACCCGGTTCGCCGGTAATGACGTAGGTCACAAACCTCGCGCCGTTGTCGATATCGACAACATGAACCTGCTCATGCTCCAGGATTCCGGCCCCGTTCATGAGCTCCGGATCCAAGGTAATGCTGCCTTCGTAGTCGACGTTGGCGTCGCTCACCACCGCCCGGTGTATCTTGCCGTGCATCATCGTGCGTCTCATTGCCAACCTCCCGTTCGGGCCGCCTGGGCGGTCCCGACGAATACGTTGTCTATCAACCGAACCGATCCGACAAACGCAGCCGCCACTGCCAGCGCACCGCCGGTCATTCGGTCCAGGGACCGGAAGTGGGCCGGATCCACAATCTCAAGATACTGCAAACTAACCTTCGACTGCCCGGCTATCACACTGTGACCCCGCTCGAGCACCCTCTGTATATCGGTTTCACCCTGGTCAACCAGCCGGGCCATCTCCATCAGGGCCTCGCTCAACGCTAGGGCTGCCTTGCGCTCCTCGGGCTTCAACCGCTCGTTGCGGCTGGACATGGCCAAGCCGTCCGGGTCCCGCACCGTTGCGCACACCACAATCTCCAACCCGAAGTTGAGGTCGGCGTTCATTTGGGACAGCACAGCAATCTGCTGAGCGTCCTTCTGGCCGAGGTACACGCGGTCGGGCCGGACCAGGTTGAACAGTTTCGCGCACACCGTAGCCACCCCGTTAAAGTGTCCCGGACGATGCTCACCCTCCAGGATCCGGCCGATAGGCCCAACATCCACCGTCGTATCTATCTGCCCACCCGGATACATCTGAGCCGTCGTGGGAGCAAATAGCAGCTCTACGCCTTCCCCTGCCGCAGCAGCTACATCGGCTTCCAGGCTGCGCGGGTAGGAGTCGAAATCCTCGTCGGGGCCAAACTGGGTGGGGTTCACGAATACCGACACCACCACCAGGCCCCCATGACGGCGAGCCTGCCGCATGAGCTCAAGGTGGCCCTCGTGAAACGCGCCCATGGTAGGAACGAACTCCACGCTTCTGCCGCGACCGCGGGCTTGTGCGACCAGCCCGCGAAGCTCGGGTTCCTTCTGCACAACGCGCACAGCTAGGCCCGCCGGCTCCCGACCGCCGACGCGGTGCCCATAAAAGCTACCCGAGGCTCGCCGGATCGCTGAAAAACTTCACGCCCTCGGGGTTGTTCTCACAAAAGGCTTCGAGGGGCTCACCCGACGGCAGCTCCAAGTCCGGATCCAGCTCCAACACCGGTACGAGGACAAACGGCCGGTTCGTCAGCTCGGGGTGCGGCACGGTGACGCCGCCCTCGGAGACCACCCGGCCGTCGAACAGCAGCAGGTCCAGATCGATCTCCCGCGGGCCCCACCGCTCGGTCTCCTGGCGGCCGTTGGCAGCTTCGATCTCCTTTAGCAGGGCCACGATCTCACCCGCTTCAAGGTCGCTTTCGATCTCGACGGCTGCGTTCAGAAAATCGGGCTGAGGAGGGCCTACGGGATCGGTTTCATAGACCGACGAGGTGGCCAGGACATTTAGCCCCCTAGATCGCATGGAAGCTACCGCGCGCTTAAGGTTCTCCAGCCGGTCCCCTAGATTCGAGCCGAGTCCAACGTAGACCTTCACGTCTGGCTCCGCTCGCCCGCCTCATTGCGGCTGCGCTCCACCACAACGCCCACAGCCTTTAGGTCGTCGCCCGCCAGGGCGGGTTTGAAGATAGCCACCCGCACCGTCTCGATCATCGGGTAGACCATAGCCTGCGCGGCGACGGCTTCCCCGAGCGCCTCCAGCAGATAAAAGCTTTCACCGCCCACGACCTCGCGGATGCTGCGGATCAACGCGGAGTAGTCGACCGTGTCCTGCAAATGGTCCGAAGCGGCCGCCCGGGTGGCGTCCAATCCGCACTCAACGTCGATTAGGTAGTCCTGGCCCTCATCCCGCTCGCGCGGCGACACCCCGTGGCGGCCATACATCTTCAGCCCTTCGATAATTATCTTGTCCGTGGCCGGCCCCCTGAAAATCGTCTCTAACAGCAAACACAACACGGACAGTTTTCCACGTTATCGGCGGGAGGGCTGGCCCCGAGGTCAGGCGCTGCGGATTGCTTCGGTCATTCGCACGACCTGGACCATCTGGCGCACGTCGTGAACCCTGACCAGCGCGGCGCCCTGCGCCACCGACCACGCCACCACTGCGCTGGTTCCCTGCAGTCTCTGCTCCACGGGCACGTCGAGCGTGGCACCGATAAATGACTTACGCGAGGCGCCGATCAGCACGGGGTAGCCCGTGGCGCACAGCTCCCCGGTGGCCTTCAACAGGGTCAGGTTGTGTTCTACGGTCTTGCCGAAGCCGATACCCGGGTCCACTGCAATCGCCTCGGGGGCTATGCCGCTAGACTGCGCTTGTTCCGCCCACTCAACGAGAGCTTGCTTAACCTCGGCAACCACGTCGGCGTACGAGGGGTTTTCTTGCATGGTCCGTGGAGAACCCAGCATATGCATGAGCACGAGCCCCGCCCCATAAGCCGCTACAACCTCGGGCATCTTGGGATCGAAGCGCATCGCCGAGACGTCGTTGACCACAGCGGCGCCGGCCTCACAGGCGGCCCTGGCAACCTCGGCTTTGGTCGTGTCAATAGACACCACCGCCCCGGTGCTGGCAGTGATCGCCTCGATCACCGGGATAACCCGGTTCAGCTCGTCGCCGATCTCCACCGCAGCCGCACCCGGCCTGGTCGACTCTCCGCCGACGTCGATAATGTCCGCTCCGTCGGCGATCATCTCCTCAGCCCGGTCGATCGCCGCGCGGTGATCGAGGAACCGTCCACCGTCGGAGAAGGAGTCGGGCGTCACGTTGAGAACGCCCATCACGTGGGTTCTGTCCCCTACGGGCAGCAGCAGATCACGGCACTTCCAGTTCATAGGGGTGGATTATTTCCGGCTTGTCCTTCGGCCGGATCAGCTAAGCGGGCGCCGGCTCCGTGCCCGGACCCGATCGGCGCAGCTTCTTCTTGGAGCGCTCCGAACCTCCGCCGGCTTCCGGGCTTTCGTCCTCCTGGCCCTTTTGCACCGCCGCAGCCCTTTGGTCCTCCAAAAGCCGGCGCGGAATCTCTCCGCGGGAAGCTCGCGTGGGCACGTCGGCCAAAAGTTCCTTAACGTCGGACTGCTCGATGGTCTCCTTCTCGATCAGCGCCTCTACCATCGCGTCCAACTGCGCTCTGTAGGTGGAACAAATCTCCCAGGCTTCCTGATGGGCCTCATCCACAAGGCGCCGGATCTCTTCGTCGATCTCCGCAGCCACCTGCTCCGAATAGTCGGGCTGGTGCGAAATATCGCGGCCCAAAAACGGCTGGTCAACCTTGTCCCCAAACGCCATGGGCCCGAGCTTCTCGCTCATGCCGTACTCGCAAACCATCTTGCGGGCCATCTTGGAAACCCGCTCCAGGTCATTGCTGGCGCCGGTGGTGGGGTCGTGGAACACAATCTCCTCGGCCACTCGACCGCCCAGCAGCATGGCCAGCTGGTCTATCAGGGCCGAGCGGGACTCGAGGAAGCGATCCTCTACCGGCAGGTTGAGCGTGTAGCCCAGAGCGCGGCCGCGGCTGATGATTGAGACCTTATGGACGGGGTCCGCATTGGGCAGCGCCCAACTGACCATGGCGTGGCCGGACTCGTGGTAGGCGATCACCTTCTTCTCATGCTCACTGATGAGCCGGCTGCGACGCTGTGGCCCGGCCATCACCCGGTCGATGGCCTCCTCGACCTCGTCCATGGTGATCTCCTTTTTGGCCCGACGTGCGGCGAGCAGCGCCGCCTCGTTGATGGCGTTGGCCAGGTCGGCGCCGGTGAACCCGGGCGTCCGGCGGGCCAGCACCTCCAAATCGACGTCATCCGCCAGCGGCTTGCCTTTGGCGTGGACCCTCAAGATCTGCTCGCGACCCTTAAGATCCGCGCGGTCGACGGTGACCTGACGGTCGAACCGGCCGGGCCTCAGCAAAGCGGGGTCGAGGATGTCCGGCCGGTTGGTGGCCGCCATCAAGATCACTCCGGTTTTGACGTCGAATCCGTCCATCTCAACGAGCAGCTGGTTTAGCGTTTGCTCTCGTTCGTCGTGGCCGCCGCCCAGGCCGGCGCCGCGGTGGCGGCCTACTGCGTCGATCTCGTCCACAAAAATGATTGCCGGGGCGCTAGCCTTGGCCTGCTCGAACAGGTCGCGGACTCGAGACGCACCGACGCCGACAAACATCTCTACGAAGTCCGAACCTGATATAGAAAAGAAGGGCACGCCCGCCTCGCCGGCCACCGCCCGCGCCAGAAGGGTCTTACCGGTGCCGGGAGGGCCGAACAGCAGCACGCCTTTGGGAATCTTGGCGCCCATGTTCTGGAACTTGGCCGGATTGGCGAGGAACTCCTTGATCTCCTCGAGCTCCTCGATGGCCTCATCCACGCCGGCTACGTCCCCAAAGGTGACCTTGGGCTCGTCCTTGGCTACCAGTTTGGCTTTGGACTTGCCGAAGGACATTACCTTGTTTCCGCCTCCCTGCATCTGGTGCATAAGGAAGATGAAGATACCGATGATCAGCACGAACGGGAGGATGCTTGTGAGCAACGAACCCCACAACGAGGGGTTCTCCGGGTCGGTGTCGCTCTCGACCTCAGGGTGCTGACGCAGCAGCGAAGCGGTCTCTTCCGCGCTCAGGTAACTGGATGTAAATTTTGTGCCGTCGGCGAGCTCTCCCTCCAGTTCGCCGCTGTTGCGGAAAACTGTGACGGATTGGACCTCGCCCGCGCTTAGTTTCTGTTCAAACTCGCTGGTGGTCAGTTCCTCGACGTTGGCGCTGTCCTGCAAGACTGCGACCATCGCCCAAACGCCACCGATACCCAGGAGCAGATAGAAAAGCGGATTCTTTAGAAGCTTCGACATTCCTTTCCAAGGTTAGCACGCTACGACCAACAAACTCTCAAGCTCATTAACCGTTTTATTGGTCTAAAAGTGCAAGGTAAGGCAGGTTCCTAAATCGCTGATCATGGTCCAGTCCATAGCCGATTACGAAGTCCGGCGGGATCTCAAAGCCCGTGTACCGAACGTCCAAATCCACCTGCTGAATACCCGTCTTACGTAAGAACGCACAGACCTCAAGGCTCCGGGGGTTGCGTCCGGCAAGGTACTTGAGCAGGTAGTTCAACGTCAGCCCGGAATCGATAATGTCCTCTATTAACAGCACATTGCGATCGGTTATCTCGTGATCAAGGTCCTTGAGGATTCGCACCACCCCCGAGGTCCTGGTCGCGCTGCCGTAGCTGGACACCGCCATGAAGTCGAATTCCGCCGGCAGCTTGATCTGGCGCGCAATGTCGCTCATGAGCATGAAGGCACCTTTGAGGACCCCCACCAGGACGACATCTTTGCCCGTGTAATCCCGGGTGATCTCCTCGGCCAGCTCACCGATCCGTTGCTGGATCTGCTCTTCGCTGATCAGCACCTGCCCTGGACCGGTCATCGGGCACTGGGTTCATGGTGGATCGTATTCACGCTAAGGCGTACCGCTGCCGTCGAGCGGCCGGTTACCCTGGCGCCGTCGTCCAGCCTGTAGCCGGCGACCCAAACGATCCGTTCGCCCGCCGTAACGATGGGAACGGCACCGCGCTCGGACCTGGGGACCTTGGCGTCGACGAAGAAATCCTGCAGCTTCTTGGTACCGGGTCCACCCAGGGGCTTGAAACGGTCCCCGGGCCTCCACTGCCGGACGACCACCGACGACCCTACGGCCCGGGAGTCGACCACCTCGGAAGTTGCGGAGGAGTGGATTTTAGTGTCCGCGCTCACCGGCTCGAAGGTGAACTCGATCCCCCAGTCCGGCAGTTGAGCGCGCGAGCCGACCGGTATCTCATACTCGCCGAGCCTGCCGGCTTCCGGCCAACGGCCGATAACTACCGCGTGCGGCTCACTCCACACGGAAAACCCCTCCGGCAGATCCAGGCGAGCTCCGGTGCGCGCGGGCACCTTGAGTAGAACGGCTTTGATTAGCCGGCCGCTGAGCTCCAGGTTGAAATACTTGCCGGCCCGGTGCAGAAGCTGGCGGGCAACCTGCGGATCCAACCCGACCAGCCCGGCACGCGAAATGCGCAGCCGCTCTTCACCGGCCTCTACCAACCGGGCCCATGCCGCATCTACGGAAAGCGCCACCTCTGCGGCCGCCTGCGCAGCTTTCTCGCCGACGCGCAGTAGGCGGTTCACCTCGCCGCTCCCGGCGCGGGCCAGCTCGAAGCGCACGGCCACCCGCCGGTAACGGGCATTCTGATTGGAAGGATCGTTGAGAAACTCCACGCCGGCCTCACGGCACGCCCTTTCCGTCTGCGACCGAGAAACCTCGATCAGGGGCCTTATGACATTGCTTCGGATCGGGGGGATACCGAGACCGTAGCCGCCGCGGCGCAGCCGCAACAGCACCGTCTCGGCCTGGTCGTCTCGTGTATGACCGGTGGCTATACGCTCGGCGCCGCACTCCGCGGCCATCTCCTCCAGGGCCAGGTAGCGAACCCGCCGCGCCTCGGCTTGACTGGGAGGATCAACGGTCACGCGACGGCACAAGATTTGAACGCCCAGCCGGCGAGCGACCCGCCTGCAGTGATCGGCGTCGGCGGCGGATTCTGCCCGCATCCCGTGGTCAACATGGCCCAGGACTACCGGGTAACCGAGATCGACCAACACCAACGCAAGCGCCGTAGAGTCGGCGCCGCCGCTGAACGCCAGCAAGACCGGCGCGGACCCCGCTACCATCCGGTATCGATCAATGGTTGCGGTCACCGGCTCAGCAAGGCCGGCGCCAAGAAGGCAGGTGGTCACGGGCCCACGCGCTGCATCCAGGACTCCGGTGCGCGTACCTCGGCCAGGCTGGGCAAGGCTTCGGGAGAAGAGAAACACGCCTTTACGGCCGCTGACCCGCCCTGCTCATAGATGGTGTCGAAGAAGTGCTGCCCCTGCACGTACTGAGCCTTCTTGAACTCGAGCCCCAGCAGCTTGCCGATCAACTTGCCCATCGGCGTCTGCAGCGAATTCTCGGGGCTGCGCAGGGCACGGCTCATGCGGGGTTGGCTGGGGATGTGTACCTCGCCAATGCGATCCATGACGAAGTTGCCGTGCCCTTCGATGACCGACATAAAGGCCTGGACCTGATCAAAAAGCTCCCGCTGGCGTGGCTCCAGGAATCGCAACGCAAGCGGGACGGCGTCCTCATCTCTTTTTCCCACAGGCTGCAACGCGGCGCCGAGGCGGTCTAGAAGAGTTTTCGGGTCTATCTGCATGACTTCCAGCAGTTCGTCGACCATAGCCCGGAAGTAGGGGCGCACCCAGACGTTGGCCTCGAACTGCCCGCGGTGGGTCAGCTCGTGGAGCACCACCCACAAACGGAAATCTCGAGGAGTAAATCCAAGGCGTCGCTCGGTCATTACGATGTTGGCGCCGACGAACCAAACCTGATTCTGATGAGCCATCAAGACGTCGTACTGTCCGAGCACCCGCGTAGACAAGAATCCCAAGACGGCCCCCAGCTGCGCTCCGAGTCCCGCTGCATAAGCGCTCTTAAAGGCCGGGACGCCCTTAGGAGACTCCAACTTGCCCTCCACCTTGGACAGTAAAGGAGCCATCAGCTCCAACATGGAGTCCACATTGGCCTGCGCCCAGTCCGCACGGGTGAGCACGCGGGCGACCGCGGGCTGCGCGGGCTGGAAACCGCTTTCCTCAGCGATCAAGGGTTCGGCCTCGGCGACCAACTGTTCGAAGCTCTCCTCGAGACCTTCCAGGAGATAGGAATGCTCGAGGGAGCTTCCGGAGGACAGTTTTGCCGCGACTTTCGCAGCTATCGCCTTGTCGACTACAGAGGACATGATCAGCCGGTCCTTAGGTGAGCTGCGCATTGGACCACTCGGGCCCGGGAGTACCTCGGGGACCGACCCAGGCGCAGACGAGCGCCAACGAAACAAACGATAAATTTGGTCACTGAGGTAATCCCGGGCTAGTGGTCTACAGGACTGCCGGACTCTTGAAACGGGCTCGATCCCACATCTAGAGGCATCCGGCAACGGACAACTAGTCTAGCAATGAGGAGAGCGGCTGGGTTGCCAACGCTGCGGGCCGCTTGCGACGGGGTGCTTCTGATGCTTGGGAGCTTCTAAAATGCTGCAGGTGCTGCGGGTGCTGCAGGCGCCAGCTAGCTGCTGACCTTTCTGCCTCTAAGCCGCGGGATCTTCGGCTGTGCGTGCGTGAAGCACGTGTCCCGGCGGTTGTACATAGACAGGCGCGTGATGCAACCCTCGTGGGCGCAAGTGCGGCCCTGCTCATAACTGCGGGACCTCTTTGGAAGACCCACTGCGTGCGTACCTCTTATAGCAGCTGATTGCACGTTCATCCCTCCTCCGGACTACCGACAGCTACCGGCCTTCGACCAAGCCGAGGCCTTTGTCGATCATTCGACATGCGTACCAACGTGGACTTGCCTTTATCTATTCCCAAAGCAGAAGTTGTTGAATCATTCACGGGCACGGCTCGGCGGCGCCTGGGTGGCGAAGCGCGGTTAGCGAGGCTCGGGTGGGGTCGTGGAGGAAGGTCCTGGTATTCTGGACATCAGCGGCGCGCGTCCAGGTGTGCCCCTTGGGGCAAAGGAGCACCCAACGTTTTTAAGAGCCGGAGCGGGGACTCGAACCCCGGGCCTGCGCATTACGAATGCGCTGCTCTGCCATCTGAGCTACCCCGGCACGTATCGGGTTTCAAAAGCCGCAACAAGACCCGGCACAGGAACTGGAACCGTCACTAGTTTAATCGCCGGCCGGACCGCTTGAGCTACCCGGACGAATATCACTCCCAATCCGCCACTGTAAGGCATTGACGCGGTTGATAAATCGGTAGACCCTCGTTTCAAACCTGCGATACCTGGGCAAGTCCTTGACCACATCGAACGCTGTTCACTAAGGGCGGTACGCACGATTAGGAGGTAGCAGTGACTCGCAGCAGCGCTCCCAACGTGAATAGTCGAGCAACTCAGCTTAAGGAAGGCCCGCGCCAAGTGGTCATGCAGGCGGCCGGAGCGCTTGAAGATTGTCCAGCTGAAGGAGGTGGCTGCCGGCGCTGAAAAGCGTCGAAAAATCGTGAAAGACCAAGACCCGGACCAGGTAAGCGAAAACCGCGCAGAAACCCCGCGCAGTAGGTCCACCTCGTCGAAATCGAGACGAACCTT
>JAHWKV010000209.1 GCA_019347725.1 Actinomycetota bacterium | reverse complement strand
GGATGCTCCTGACGCAGCGTCTCCAGAACCTTGGCGTCGGTCGAGTAACCGGTTTTGGTTTTTCGGCTGGGCTTTAGTCCCAGGCGCTCGTACAGAACCTGACGTAGTTGTGGAGGAGAGCCGATATTGAACGCTCCACCGGCGTGCTCGTGGATCTTGGCTTCCGTCGCATCCAGCTCCTTGGAAAGCTCGACCGACATTTCATCCAGGTAACCGCCGTCCAGGCGGATGCCCGCCGCCTCGATCTTGGCGAGCACTCGGGCGAGGGGAATCTCCAGCCCGCTGAACAGCTCCCAGGCCCCCCGCCGCCGCAACTGCTCGTCCAGGACCCGCGCCAGCTCGGCTATGGCCACCGCTTCGAGGCCGGGCCGGGTGACCGAGTCCTCGTCGCCCTCAAGGTCCAGAGTGGCTTGAGCCCGAGGCTCGGCCGGCTCATCCAACTTCAGTTCCCGGTCCAGCCAGTGGCGGGCCAGCTCGTCGAGCCTGTAGGTGCCGCGGGCCGGATCCACCAGATAGGCGGCGATCTCGGTGTCCATCGAAATGAACTCGGGAACGACATCCACCGCGGCCAGCCTTTGCAGCACCTGTTTGGAGCCGTGCGTGACCAGCGGAGTTCTCTCCAAAAACGGTTTAAGTGCAGCAACCACTCGCTCCCCGCTCAGCTCGCCGTTTGGCCGCAGCACCAGCGCCTCGCCGTCGAGGGCGAACGAGTACTCTTCGGGGGCTGATTGCGGGTTGGGCCCTCCGGTTACGTGCACCACCAGCCGGTTCTCGCGCCCCAACCTTGCCACCAGGGTTTCTAGGGCCTGTGCCGAGCCCACCTCATGAACCACGGCGTCAAAACCGGTGGCTGCCTCCACCGCCTCCGGGCTATCGGCGGCCAGCCGCTCGTACAAAACCCGAAACTCAAGGGAGTCAAACAGCTGCCGGATTCGGTTGAAGTCCCACTCACCTACCCGTATGTCCTCCAACCTTATTTGCAGAGAGCTCTCGTCCACCCCCTGGCCGGTCAACTCGGACAGGGAGCGGAAGCGGAAGAACTCCTTGTTGACCAGCAGTCTGTCTCCCGCCTCGGCCAGGCCCAAGCGAATTTTCGGTGTCAGCTCATCCAGGTGCTCAAGCACCTCCTCCAGGTTGCCGTGTTTGTTGATCAATTTGCTTGCCGTCTTCTCCCCGATGCCCGGCACTCCGTCGATGTTGTCGGAGGGGTCACCGCGCAGAGCCGCGAAGTCCAGGTAGTTCTCGGGACCAAAGCCGTAGCGGTCCCGGACGGCCTTCTCGTCGTAGACGACCGTGTCCGACAGACCGCGCTTGTTCATGATCAACTTTATGTTGGGACCCACGAGCTGGAAGAAGTCCCGGTCGGCGGTCAGGATGTTCACCTCGGCACCCTGCTCGGCCAGGTTCAGGGCCAGCACCGCCAGTACGTCGTCCGCCTCGACTCCGGAGAACTCGAACACAGGAATCTTTAGTACGCTGAGGACCTCGTGAATCAGCCCGATCTGCTGACGGAACTCGTCGGGAGCGGCGACGCGCTGGGCCTTGTATTCGGGACGTATCTGCAGCCTCTCCGCCGGCGCTCCTTTATCGAAAGCCGCCGCGACGATACGCGTATTGAGACTTTGCATGGCCTTTATCAGCATCGAGGTGAACCCGAAGACGGCGTTGGTAGGAGTTCCGCTGGAAGTCCTCAGCTCGGCCGGCAGTGCGTAGAATGCTCGATAAGCTAAGGAATGACCGTCCAGCAGGAGTACTTTTTGCTGTCGGGCTGCGGCGGCTGTCACGATCAAAGGACTATAGTACCTAGACTATGTCGGCACAGGTTCCCCAGGGCGCGCAGGAATATCTCGAGTGTATTTTCGAGATGGAGGAGGAAGGTGCAACCATCCTCCAAGCCCGCCTATCGGAGCGACTCGGGGTAACTCCGGCGACCGTCTCCCAGGCGGTTCGTAAACTCCTCAACGAGGGGCTCATACAGATAGACGGCCGCAAGATCCATCTCACCCAGACCGGGATCGACGTCGCCACTCCGCTGGTACGCCGCCACCGCCTGGCCGAGCGCCTGCTGACCGACATTTTGGGCATTCCCTGGTACCGGGCTCACGAGGAGGCCCATGATTGGGAGCACGTAATCTCCGAAGAGGTAGAGGAAAGAATTCTGGAAAAGACCGGTGCTACCACCTGTCCCCACGGCAACCCGATCCCCGGCAGGACGCCACCGTACGAGCGCTCCATGCTGATTCCCCTCACGGAGATGCGCCCCAATGAAGAGGGCGTGCTCAGCCTGTTGAACGAGGATGTAGAGCTCGTAACCGACATCCTCAAGTACTTCCAGGACCAGGGACTGATGCCCGGAGCGACGGTCAAGGTCGCCTCGATAGGTCCCGACGGCACTATGACCTTGTCGGTAAACGGCAAGTCGGCGTCGCTCGGCCCCCGTCTGGCCGACAATCTGTGGATGCTACCGGTGAATCCCGCGGGCACCGGCAAGGAAAAGGCCTCCTAGTCCGGCTCCCATCTGCGATGAACCGTGTCTATCAGGGAGTCCGGGACCGCCGCGGGAACCCGGAAACGTACGTACTGGAGAGCACCCGCCGGATCACCCTGCACCAGCAGCTGGTTCTCACCCGCCCAATCGAGTTCGACTGGGGCTATCCCGGTAGGGAGTCCAGCAACCTGGCCCTTGCTCTACTGGCCGACGCCCTGGAGGGCGGCGACCACCCCCTGGTGGATGAGCTTTACCACCGCCTGGACGAAGAGCTGGTGAGCCGGCTTCCCGCTGAGGGGTGGCAGATACACCAATCCAAGATCGTCGACTGGGCATACGGCCGGATCCACCACATACCCGTGGAACCTCTGCCGCTAGAGCTGTTGGGCGGCGGGATCACGCAGGAGTTAAACTAGCAGACTGCCGGTCCCGGGCATTCTTGGCCGCCATCGCGGCAACGATCAAGGCGCCGCCTACCCATAAGGCGTGCAGCAACCAGGTTCGGGTGGTGTCCTGGATATAGTGCGGCAACAACACCGACGCCGCACGGTACAAGGGGCTGGAGGTGTCTTGGAAATGCACCGCCAGAGTCATTCCGGCGGTGTGCCCTTCCCAAAAGAGCCAGGCGAGGTTAAAAACGCCGGCCGCGCCCAGAGCGACCAGAACCGCCAAAGCTTTGCGGGAGCGGCTTGCCCAACATGCGACCGCGAGAGCTGCGAGGGGTAGCACCACTACCACCTGCCGGCCCGGAGACCAAAAACCGTGCATCGTAAGCGCCAGGAAGGTGGCCGTCAGCCACCCCGCCAGCAGGGGCGCCACCAACACACCCCAGTTACGCGCTCGCCGGGCCGGCAAGGCCGCCGCAGCGGGAATCAGCAGCAGCCAGGCCGGCTGCCAGGATCCCCATCAGCGGTGCGACGACGCGTTGGGCCCCGGCCGGCACCGGCTCGACGGGCCCACCGGTCCGCAGGACCCGGACGGACACCGCGATGACGGCGGCCCCGCCCTGGTCCTCTGCGGCCGCGGC
>JAHWKV010000208.1 GCA_019347725.1 Actinomycetota bacterium | reverse complement strand
GTCGTTGAATTCCAACTTTTCGGAGGCTCGCGAGCTGGAGGCCCAGCTGGCAGCCGACAAGGCTACGGCCGAGCGCCGGGCCCAACAACGGCGCGCAGCAGCCGAACAAGCCGCGGCTCAACAGGCTGCCGAAGAAGAAGTCGCAGCGGAGCAACGCTTGCGGGCGGCTCAAGAGGCCGAGGAGGAGGCTCAAGACGAACGGGAGGAAGCCGGGGCCTCTGCGTCCCCTTCACCCACTGCGCCGGCTCCTTCACCTTCGCCTTCGCCTGCCCCGGTCGAGACCGACCAGGGGCCTTCGGCCTCGGGACTCTACTGCCCGGTAGACGGGCCGGTTTCGTTTACCGACACCTTTGGCGCACCGCGGTCCGGGGGCAGGTCGCACCAAGGCGTGGACATGTTTGCTGCGAGGGGAACGCCGGTAGCTGCCATCACCGACGGCACGATCACCCGCCGCTCCAGTAGCACTCTGGGGGGCCTGTACATCTACTTTAAAGGCAGCAATGGCACCGAATACTTCTACACACACTTACAGGGGTTCTCAGACGCGCCCGTAGGAGGGCAGATCAAGGGAGGCACCCATATCGGCTACGTTGGTAATACGGGCAACGCGAGGGGGACTCCTCCGCACGTGCATTTTGAGGTCGCCCCTGCGGGCAGCGGCACCATTAACCCGACGCCCACCGCCCGCAGAGCCTGCGGTAAATAGGCAGCTTAGCGGCGCCCGACCTTCTTCCGGCGGGACCCTAAACGTTCGTCGGCATCAAACAGGGCGCCGTCAGCCCTCCGTTCGGCGTTCTTGGCCACCTTCTCGGCGTGCTTACGAGCCTTGTTGCCACGCTTACGCATCTCCTTGGAAGCCCGAGTGGCGTACTCCGCGGCCTTGTTGATCGAGTCGCCTCCCAATCGGTCGGCTGCCTTGCCCTTGCCCATCTGCTTCCTGGCGCGGCGCAGTCTCTTGGACGCCACCTTGATCGAACGCTTGGGCTTGCGGCTGCTAACCCGGTCAATGACGAGTACGGCTCCGGCTCCTGCTGCGGCTACAGGCAGGGAGGCGGCGGCCACTTTGGCAAACCGCTTCGCGGAGACGGCCCTCGCAGTCGGTCCCACGCCGTTGGGCCGGGCAGAGCTGATGTGGGCAAGAGTCGAGTCTGGACTCTGATCTATGGCCACGTCACCCAAGCTCACGATGCCCACCGGAACACCGCCATTCACCACCGGCAGGCGGCGCACCGAGTTCCTTTTCATAATGTCTATAGCCTGCTCGACCGAATCGTTCGGACCTACCGTCGCGGGATCGGACGTGAAGAGCTGGGAGACCTCAATCGACTTGGG
Organism: Actinomycetota bacterium; assembly: GCA_019347725.1. GTDB lineage: Bacteria > Actinomycetota > CADDZG01 > JAHWKV01 > JAHWKV01 > JAHWKV01. The sequence continues at coordinate 2,214 of JAHWKV010000208.1, read as the reverse complement.
ATCGGCTCCCGTCACCACGCCGCGCACTACGATGTCGCGGTCGGTCAGGATGCCCTGAACGCGCCCGCTGTCATCGACTACCAGCACGTTGCCGATGTCTTTTTCCCGCATGATTTGCGCAGTCTGCTGCGCCGTCGACGAAGGCGTTACTACCTGTGGATCGCCGGTCATGACATCTCTTACTAATTTAGACACGGCTTCCCTCCTTAGGTCGGTTTGTTTACAGGCGCCCGAAAGCGGCGCCCTAACAGTTTCCTAAAGACCTTCTTGCCCAACGGCTTTGATCATCAAACGCCGGCTAACAATCGCCAGCCATGCAACCACCCATCCCGCCAACGGCTTCTGCAGTCAAAGATCATGAAGGTTTGTGAGCCCGAATGATCGCCGACCCGGCGTGAGAATTAACCCGGTGGGTCGGCAGTATCTCAACGCTCTCAAGCCCCGCGGCTTCAAGGAGCTCTTCGAACTCCCCAGCGATCAAGGCTCCGGCAATGCACCCGGTCCACTGCTTCATGTCGTGGCGGGTCGCTGCATCCATATCGTCGTCGGCTATCACGTCGCTCACTGCAAAACGGCCTCCCGGCCGGAGCACCCTGGCGACTTCGGCAAGGACCTTCGCCTTATCGGAGGAAAGATTGATTACGCAGTTGGAAATGACCACGTCCACCGACTCGGCCGGCAGCGGTATCTGCTCTATATGCCCTTTGAGAAACTCGATATTGCCGATACCGGACTCTGCGGCGTTTCGCCGGGCGAGATCCAGCATCTCATCGGTCATGTCCAGGCCGTAGACCTTGCCTGAGGCTCCCACTCTGCGAGCCGACAGCAGTACGTCGATGCCTCCGCCGGATCCGAGGTCCAGGACCACCTCGCCCTCGGACAACCCCGCGACTGCCGTGGGATTGCCGCATCCCAAAGACTGGTTGGTCACCGAATCCGCCAGTCCCGCCAGATCCTCCGCGTCGTAGCCGCCGGTCCCAAAGCAGGTCTGGCCTTCATCACAACAGCTCACCGACTCCTCGGTCGAAATCACGGCCAGCTCCGCGTAGCGGCTCCGCACCGCTTCCCGGACATCGGGTTCAGTCATATCGATTCTCCTTTACTTCGTCTTTGCCGATAAGCTCGGCCAGCAAGACTTGGACGCGTCTGTCGATCTCGTCCCGGATCTGCCGGACGGCATCCACGGTGCGGCCCTGCGGATCGTCCAGCTGCCAATCCTCGTAGCGCTTACCTGGATATACGGGGCAGACCTCGCCACAGCCCATAGTGATAACCACGTCCGCCGCGCGTACGCCCTCGTCGGTAACGGTCTTGGGTGCCGCTTGGGTGATGTCCATGCCCACCTCGTTCATGACCTCGACGGCAGCCGGGTTGACCTGCTCCGCCGGCGCACTGCCGCCGGAACGGACCTGTACCCGGCCACGGGAATAATGCTCGAGCAACGCTGCGGCCATCTGTGATCGCCCGGCGTTATGCACGCACACGAACAGCACCTTTGGCACCGCCTTACCGATGACGGCTCCTTCAACTTGATCTACAAACCTAGTCACATCGATCATTATCGATATGAAGCATATTGGCGTATACATTGATAGGTGTCAATATGAGAGTTGTGAGCCGCCGCGAACTGCAGTTGATCTCGAAAGTAGAAGACGATGAGTGCTGTGCGGATCCACCGCAACCGCCGCTCAGCGAGCAGGAGGCGGAGCCGATAGCCAAGGGCTTCGCCGCCCTGGCCGATCCCACCCGAAGAGCCATCCTGTCCCGTCTGGCCGAGGGAGAGGCTTCGGTGACAGAGCTGGCCGAGCCGTTCGACATGACCATGCCGGCGGTCTCCAAGCACCTCAAGGTGCTGGAGCGGGCCGGGCTGGTCTCGCGTAGCCGGGACGCGCAACGGCGTCCGTGCCGCCTGGAGGCGCGCCCTCTGAGGGCGGCCATCGACTGGCTCGAGAACTACCGCGAGTACTGGGAGGAAAGCTACCAGCGCCTCGACGCTCTGCTGGCGGCGCAGCGCCGCAGCCAACGCCGGTCTGGGCAGGACGGCCCATGACCGGCCCGGGTGCGCTGACGGTGACGACCCCGACCGACCGGGAGATCGTGCTGCGGCGTGAGTTCGATGCCCCGCGCTTGCTGGTGTTCGAGGCGTGGACCACGCCGGACCTGCTGATGCGCTGGTACGGGGCGCGCGGCTGGAACCTGGTCGAGTGCGATATC